>CAIXFH010000001.1 GCA_903918645.1 uncultured Actinomycetes bacterium
CTTAGAACCCTTGAGGACGGCCTGGGCGGCCTGGTCGCCGAAGATGGCCGTTCCGTACAGCACTGCCTTCACCGAGGCATCGTTGGCGAACTGGAGCCCGCAGGCGTTGCCCTCCTGCTCGCTCTGCACGACGAAGCATGTGCTGAGCTTGAGCGGGTGGCCACCGATGCCACCCAACTGCGAGTTCACGTACTTGACGGCCGCCTCCGCACCCTGCGTCCCGGCCGGGAAGCCAAGGGGCCCGCCTTGCTGGTTGAACCAGCCGATGGTCACCGGGGTTTCGCTGTCAACCGCCGCGCCCGAAGTGCCGCCGGTGTAGGCGACCAGGTCGGTTCCGCCGCCACCCTGAGACGAACTGCTCGAACTTGATGGCGACGAGGAAGTGGTGCCGCTGGGGCTTGGCGCAACGCTACTCGAACAGGCGGCCAAGGAGAGTGCCGCGGCGACGGCGACCGCTACCGTCAGACCTGGGGCCCCGCCTCCGGACTGCCGCGAGGCGAGGGTGTGATTGCTGAAATTCATGAACATCTCCTTTAGTCATCGGTGATTGTGAGTTGCGAACGCCTCGACACGAATCAAGGCTCAGACGGGGTCTGCTGCTGATGCCGACGAGTGCGTTCTCGGCGGCGCGCCCTAGGGACGCTGGCTACTCAGATGTGGGCTTGCTGTTGAAGGTCGCTCGTGGCCTCGGGAGAACTCAGGGCCGCTTCGATGGCCCGGACGAGTTCCCGCGCGGAAGTTGCGCTCAACTCGATGCCGACTCGTGCTCCAACACCTTGGGAGGGATCGATGAAGTCGAGCAGCAGTGCGTGGTCGTACGGCGCACTCACCGGGTGGTCGTACATGACGTTGATCGCCGTGATCTTCATCCAGTCGGGCACCCCGCGAGCGGCGCCGTGCGCCTCGACGCGTTGACTCAGCCATGTGCACATCACTCGGCTCCTTTCAAAGTGCGATCGAGGAATCGGAATACCTGTTGCCAGCCGTCGAGGGCCTGCTCGAGCCGGTACACGGGCTTGTCTGTGACGAAGAATGCGTGTCCCGCACCGTCGTACCGGACAAACTCGTGCTCCTTGCCGAGCTCGGTGAGAACACGGCCGATCTCGTCGACCTGTGCCCGGTCAGGGTTCGAGTCGTCATTGCCGAACAAGCCAAGGAGCGGCATGGACATGTCCGGCGCCCGGCCGATCACACCGACGCTAGCCGGACGACCCTCGGCCGCCGGCTGCGGCAGAACGCTGCCGCCCCAGCAGTCCACGGCCGCGTCAAGGGTCGGAACGTCACACGCGGCGAGGAAGGCTTGACGCCCTCCGGAACAGAACCCGATCACGCCGACCTTGCCGTTCGAGCTGGGCTGCGCACGCAAGTAGGCGGCTGCCCCTGCGATGTCTCCCATGACCTGCTCGTTGGGCATCGACGCGGCGAGACCTGCTGCCCTGCCTGCCGCGGCGACGTCTGCCCAGTGACCCGGGCCGCGACGGTGATAGAGGTGTGGCGCGACGCAGGCGTAGCCTTCGGTCGCGAAGCGACGCACGACCTCTCTCGACCAGGGATCCAGCCCCGGGGCGTGGTGGAGGAGCACCATCCCGGGGACAGATGATTCGGAGACCGGCCTAGCCAGGTAACCCTCGATCACGTCCGAGCGGTGACCGGGAAAGCCCACGAACTCAGCCAGTAGTGCGTCTTTCAACACAAGCCCTCTCGTCCTGATCGCGACGTCTACTTGGTCGCCGCGGAGGCGACCATGTCGCGGAGAATCTGCCTTATCGCAGACTCGGACAGGGTCAGGTCAATGCGCTCACTGCACGGTTGCGGCCAGTCGATCCCGGTGCGCCAGTAGACCTCGACGCGGTTGTGCTCTGGGTCCCGGAAGTAGCAGCCGATCGCGTTGCCGTGGTTGCTGACATGGTCGATCTCGTAGTTTCGCTCCACGATCCGCGCGTGGAAGTTCAGAAGGTCGGAGAGTGAGTCCAGCACGAACGAGATCTGCTGCGCGTCCGTGTGCCGGGACTCGTCCTGAGCGAGGAGCAATTCATGGTGCTCCACGCCCGGGTTGGCGCTGAGGAACACCTTCGTGTCGGTCCGGTCCGTCACGGTCATGCCGAGGAAGTCGCTGTAGAACTCGCGCATCGCCTCGACATCCTTGACGTAGATGCCGAGATGGCCGAGTCCCCTCACCCGTGCGACACCGGGGGTCCCACCGGACGCCGCGGCCGCAGGATTGGCAATCGATCCCCATCCGGAGATCACGTCGAGGACTGCGCCCGCTCCGGCTGGGGCCTCGTGACCGCGCCAAGCCACGTGGTGGTCTGTGCGCACAATGACAGCGTTCGCCTTGTAGAGCTCACGCAAGCCGGCGAGGTCCTCTGCGGCGGGCGCGAAGACCTCGAGTGGAACGCCCCGTGCCGCCGCCATGGACATCAAGCCGGAGGTGTCGAAGTCACCGAGGGTGAGCAGCGTAAAACCGAGGCCGAAGTGGTCGAACAGCGACGAGCCGTCGACCAACCACATGTGCGGTGCGCGGTTGCCGGGTGATGCTGACGGGTTGTAGTCCTCGAACGACGCGTCTGGCTCGTCAACACCATCGCGGACGATGACGGGAGAACTCGAGTAGCGATACCCGAGCTGGCCGCCCATCCGCTTGAATTGACGAGCCTTCTGGATGTTGATGGACTCCGCGACCTTGGTGCGCACCGCCTCGCCCTCAGGACCTGCGACCTCGATGCCCGGAAGGACAAGCTCCCTGGCCCCCACCGCCTGGTTGGCCTCACAACCGGCGAGGATGAAGGCGTCAGCCTCTCCACGCTCGATCGAGTAACTGGGAAGGAGCATCGGACCGCCCCAGCCCGCCACGACAGCGGCGAGCTTCCAACCGAGGTCGGCGGCGTCGCCGATCCCAATGTTCATACCGAAACCGCCCTGCGGTGACACGAGATGGGCGGCGTCGCCAATCAGGAAGGCGCGCCCGAAGTCGAACCGCGGCGCCTGCAGGGTATTGGTCATCCAGGTGCCTCCGCTGAGCGGCTCCAACTCGAACTCTTCGCCGACGGCACGGAAGAGCATGGCCTTGACCTGCTCCCAGTCATCGCCGTCGACGTTCTCCGGAGTGGGCGAACTGAAGTATGCCCACTCGTCGGTGCCCGACTGGGGTACGAGACTGTCCGCGCCACGGTCCTCGTTGTAGAACAGAAGCATCGATGCCAGGGGCGTGGCCTTCCAAAGCTTCGCGAACGTCGGCGAGCGGAAGTGCCACAGGAAGCTTCGCGCGATCGCAGCGTGCCCCTGCATCCGAACGTTGAGTACGTCGTTGCGCAGTTTGCTGCGCCCGCCGTCGGCGAGCACGATGTAATCCGAGCGTGCGAACTTCGGGCCGTTCGGGGTCGAGATGACCAGATTCACGCCCCAGTCGTCCTGGGTGAACGTGTCCACGGTGTGTTCGAAAAGCACCTCGATCATGTCGGGGAAGGTCGCCATGCGCTCGCGCAAGGTCTGCTCGATCGCGCCGTGCGGTGCCCACTCGGCGACCTCGGAGGCGATCGGGAGGCGCTCGTCCCACTCGTATGCGCGGGCGAATCGCTCGATCTGGAAGCCGTTGAGGCGCGTCACGAACGCGACGTCACGCTTCACCTCGTCACTGACCGTGTCGTTCTTTCGAAGGGCGTCGGCGATCCCCCAGCGACGGAAGTGTTCCATCGATCGAACGTTCGTCATATTCGCACGCGCCGGGTAGACCTGGCTCTCGGCGCGAATCTCCAGAACCATGCTGCGCACTCCGCGCAGGGCGAGGTCGATGGCAAGTGACATACCCACCGGGCCGGCACCCACGATGGCGACGGGCGCTTCATAGTCAACGGCGACCTCTGACACGATTTCTCCTCACACCGAAAACGGACGACAGTTCCGCTGCTTGGAACTTGGGTCCGGACGTTAACAGTGTCGAAACGCGATGTCGATAGTTTCGAAAATAATTCTTGAAAGTCCCCGGCAGGGGCCTCCGGCTAGGGAGGTTCGACGCGTACACGGCCCCACGCCTGCGGAAAAGGCAGGAGGACCAGCGCGAAGACCCCGCGCCGTTGAACCATCCCGCGCCTACAAATCACCGAGGTGGTACGTCTCCTCCCCCGTCACCACTGTCTAGGAGGCATCAGGGTCCGGGCTTCGGGCGACGACAATTCGTTCCACAGCGGCCACCGATCGGATGAGGTGTGGTTCGCGACGTCCACGCAGATATGCCACAGCGAGCTCGGTGACGGCCTCCCTGTCCGAAACGCGAACGTAGGCGACACCGCCGAGCCGCAGCGCCGACACCGGCTCTGGCACCAGCGCAACACCGAGCCCCCCCGCCACTAGCGTCACGAGCGTGGACGTCTCGTCGACCTCGTGCCTGATCCTCGGAGTGAAGCCGGCGCTGCGTGACAGCGAGATCAGCTTGCCGAACATGACGGACTCGCGGCGCCCCGAGTGGACGATGAACGGCTCGTCACGAAGGTCGCTCACCGAGACGTGGTCGCGCCTCGCAAAGGGGTGGTCGCCCGGCACCGCCACGACTAGTCGCTCACGACGCAGCGACCGGACTGAGAGTTTCTCGTCTGTCACCGGGAGGCGTAGGAGGGCCACATCGATGGCGCCGGAGCGCAGTGCGGCCACTTGATCGGGCACGAGCATCTCGCCGCGAAAGGCGAACTCCACGCCGGGCAACTCGTCGGACAGGCCGCGAGCCAAGGTGGGAAGCAGGCTGTAGGTCACGGAACCGACACAACCTATGGCCAACCGTCCGACCGACCCGCCGGCGACCAGTCGCGCCTCGTATCCGGCCTCGTCGACCTCGGCCAAGATGCGCCTCGCCCGATCGAGGTAGGCGGCGCCTGCCTCGGTGAGCGCGACGCGACGCGTGCTGCGCCGTAACAGTTGCACGCCAAGCTCGGACTCGAGCCGTGCGATCTGTTGTGAAAGTGGCGGCTGCGCCATGTGCAGCCGGTCCGCTGCTCGACCGAAGTGCAACTCCTCAGCTACCGCCACGAAGCACTCAAGTCGCCGAAGATTCATTGATACCTTCTTCGTCATAGTCTACGACATATTGGTATTTCACTGTATCAACCCAAGCCTCTAGCCTCAGGCCGTGACAAACTCCGGTTCCGCGTTCCTCTACGCTTCCGCGCGGACCCCCTTTGGCCGCTTCGGCGGCGCTCTGGCGGGGGAACGCCCCGATGACCTGGCCGCAACTGCTCTCACAGGCGTCTTAGCCAAGACCCCAGGCCTTGACCCGGCCGACATCGACGAAGTGGTTTGGGGCAACGCCAACGGTGCGGGCGAGGACAACAGAAACGTCGGGCGCATGGCGGTGTTGCTCGCGGGCCTCCCCGTCACGGTCCCGGCGAGCACGGTCAACCGCTTGTGCGGGTCGTCGCTCGACGCTACCATGGCTGCGTCCCGCCTTGTCGAGTGCGGCGATGCCTCCATCGTGGTGGCAGGGGGCGTCGAGTCGATGACGCGCGCTCCATGGGTGCTACAAAAGCCCGCCAAGGGGTTCCCGGCAGGTGACGCAACCGCCGTGTCGACCACGTTGGGCTGGCGCCTCGTCAACGAGCGGATGCCGAAGGAATGGGTGGTGTCGTTGGGTGAAGCCAACGAACAGCTCGCCGATGAGCTTGGGGTCAGCCGCATGCGACAGGATGAGTTCGCGGCACTCTCACACCAGCGAGCTGCAGCCGCGTGGGACGAGGGCTTCTACGACGATCTGGTCGTGCCCGTTCCAGGCGTGGGCCTGCTACGCGACGAGAGCATCCGCAGTGACAGCACCCTCGAGTCCCTGGCCCGCCTCAAGCCATCCTTCCGACCTGACGGCACGATCACAGCCGGCAACGCCTCCCCGCTCAATGACGGTGCCTCTGCCCTGGTCATCGGGAGCGAGCGCGCGGCACGTTTCGTCGGACTCGACCCGGTAGCTCGGATCGCTGGCCGGGGCTCGTACGCCCTGGAACCGCATCGATTCGGGCTCGCACCCGTGGTGGCAGCTGAACGGGCGCTGGGACGGGCCGGAATCAGCTGGGACGACGTCGAGGCCGTCGAACTCAACGAGGCGTTCGCCGTGCAGTCCCTCGCGTGCATCGACGCTTGGCACATCGACCCACACATCGTGAACGCGAAGGGCGGGGCCATCGCGATCGGCCACCCACTCGGAGCCTCGGGCACCCGCCTCCTGGGCACGCTGGCACACCGTCTGCGCGAGAAGGGGGCCCGATGGGGCGTCGCTGCGATCTGCATCGGGGTGGGGCAGGGACTGGCCATCGTGCTCGAGAACACGAGCGCGGGTGGCGCGGAGTGACCGAGGTCTGCGCGACGACGGACGACGCCGTGGCCGGGATCGAGGACGGCGCCACCGTGCTTGTCGGTGGGTTCGGGCTGGCCGGCATGCCGTCCGCGCTCATCGATGCCCTCATCCGACAGGGCGCCACCAACCTGACCGTCGTATGTAACAACGCAGGGAACGGCGACACGGGTCTCGCAGCCCTGCTCGCAGCCGGTCGGGTACGCAAAGTCGTGTGCTCCTTCCCACGGCAATCAGATTCATGGGTCTTCGACAGGTTGTATCGCGAGGGTCGCATCGAGCTCGAGCTCGTCCCGCAAGGCAATCTGGCCGAGCGCATGCGCGCCGCCGGTGCCGGGATCGGCGCGTTCTACTGCCCCACGGGCGCAGGTACCCTTCTCGCCGAGGGCAAGGAGACACGCGTCATCGACGGACGGGTCTTCGTCCTCGAGCACCCCATCCGTGGAGACTTCGCGCTCATCAAGGCTCACGTCGCCGATCGGATGGGGAACCTCGTCTACCGCAAGACCGCTCGTAACTTCGGCCCAGTGATGGCTACCGCTGCGACGACGACGGTCGCAGAGGTGCACCGTCTCGTCGAGCCTGGTGAC
>CAIXFH010000002.1 GCA_903918645.1 uncultured Actinomycetes bacterium
CTCGACGAACGGGTTTCGCACGATATGAGGAGAACTAGATGGCCACGACCGTGATGGTGAACGAAGAGGAGTGGACGAAAATTCACGCATCCCAGTTCTCGCTGGCATGTGGTGGGCTAGGTCTCGTCTTTGCTGGGATCGGCTGCTTCCTGTCACCGGGTACGCCCAGTGGCCCTGGATATCTTCTGGGAGCGTTGGGTTTCATGCTCATCGCGGTGGCGATCATCGCGCATGTTGAGCACCTGTCGCGGCGTCTCGGCCGTCCCGCGGTGGTGTTCGCGATTGTGTCGGCGGTGCTTCTCGCAGTGGACAACGTTCCGATGGCCCTGGAGCCGTCCCGCACCGCAGATTCTGGATGGATCGACTACTGGAACTACGTGTTGGCTGCGGCCGCGCTGTGTGCGGCGGCGAGCGTGGCGTTGGCAGCGATGCGCAAGGAAGCTCGCCTCGTGGCTCACCTCGCGCAGGGTAATTCTGGCGCGTATGCAGCAGAGGACTTCCACACCACAGTGCACGCATCGTTTTTTAGCCTGGTCACGGGCGCCCTCGGATTCCTCTTGATGGCGATCGGTTCGTTGATTCTTATCGGCGGTGGTGGGCCTGCCGCCCGCCTTGGGTGGATCTTGCAGACGATCAGTTGGGTGCTCATCGCGGTCGCGATCATCGCCCACCTGGGGCACCTGTCGCGGTCGGTGGGCCGACTAGCTCTGGTGCTGGCCGTCATCGGCTTGATCTTGAATGCCCTTGCCACCCTCCCCGCGTGCATCGATCCCTCCGGTGCTGGTCCGATTGGTCCGGAAGTCCAGTGGATCGCATGGGGCATTGCAGATATCTTGGGCGGGATCAGTGCTGCTCTCGTGGCGGTACGCAGGCGGGCGCAAGACGCAGGTCGCGCGGTCGCATAAGCGATGTCGTACTTCGGGCCGGCGTCGGCGGCGTGCACATGTTCACGTCATCGGCGCCGGTTCCTTTGTGTCTGATCGCTCTGAGCCGGGGAGTTCATTGCTAGTCGGCTCGGGCGGTATGCCGTCGACGGCCGGGCCCACGTGATCGACGAGCCAGTCCGGCAGGGGCGACTCGCCCGCCACTACTTGCGGATTCTCGTGAGCGCACCCCTGCTGCTCACCCACGCCGGGGTGCCGTACTCGCGCGAGACCGACAATGTTCGGTGCCGCAACAGTTCGCGCTGCGGATGATCCTCGGGGATGCCACGCGGGCGCGTCTTCATGATCTCGCCGCCGACGACGAGCCCGGCCTTCGTCGCCACCGCTAGGGCCTTCTCGAGTTCGCCGCCCATCGCGGAGTCGACCGCGTCGCGATAGCGCTGGATCTGCTTACCCTCGGGGGAGTACCACCCGCCAGTGAGCATGAGGCCGATCGCCCGATCTGGACGTACCAGCCCAGGCCGGTCTTCGCCCCCCCCAACCGACCGAGAGATGTAGAACGTTGGGCGAGGTGAAGGTCGGAACGCTCCAGAGTTTTGGATGCCCCTATGCCACGCCACCAACCACCGAGTCCTTCACCGAAGTGTGGTCCGGTACCTATCACTAGCCGCGGCAGGACGGCCCGCCCCCACCCAAGACGGGGGTGGGCCGTCCTTCGTCATTCAGAACACGTGCGCTTGTCACGGGGGCGGCGGGTCAAGAGAACGCGGGGGGAACGTCGATCGAGCCAGTCGATCAGGAACTCCAAGCAGACCCAGATTCATGACCGGAGGGGCGTTGCTGCCGTTTGCGCTCGGCTGACTCGCTGCCGCCCGTCGCATCACCGCGGCGCAATGAGCGATCCTGACCCATACGCGCCTGTACCTCCGCTTAAGTCGCACCCGCCAACGCTGCCAACGTTTGGCCTTGTGGCGCAGGTCGTGGAAGAGTAAATCTGAGCGGGCCATGCGTGAACAGTTGAAGTTGGCCTTCGACGAAAGTGGAACTCGGATTCACCCACTTACCCGGCTAGTCGCGGGCCTATCCCCCCGGAAAGCAACGGAGCCCACCACGCCCCTAGGCCTGACCCCAACAGCCTCGGTTGAACTATGAATGGCGCAGCCGAACACTGCCAGTCAGACTGATGGCATGCGTTGTTTAGTTACGGGTGCCACGGGTTACATCGGCGGACGACTCGTACCGGAACTTCTCGAACAGGGACATGACGTTCGGGTACTTGCCCGGCACCCAGAGCGGCTCGCAGACCGCCCGTGGATTGACAAGGTCGAGGTTGTGTCTGGTGATGCACAAGATGTCGGCAGTCTCAACGAAGCCTTAGCCGACACGGACGTCGCGTATTACCTCATGCACTCACTGCTGAGTGGTCAGGACTTCCACAACGTCGAACTGAACATCGCACGAAAGTTTTCGCGGGCTGCCAAGGCTCAGGGCGTGAAACGCATCGTCTATCTCGGCGCGCTGCAGCCCGATATTCCCGAGCGAAAACTCAGCGAGCACTTCCGAAGCCGCGGACAGGTAGGAGACCTCCTGCGTCAGGGCGATGCGAACGTCATTGAATTTCGCGCTGCGATGGTAATCGGAAGCGGGTCAGCAAGTTTCGAGATGGTTCGTTACCTAACCGAACGGCTACCCGTCATGGTCACACCAGCGTGGGTACGCACGCGGACTCAACCAATCGCCGTCCGCGACATTTTGTACTACCTCTCCCGAGCACCGATGATTCCAGGAGACGTCAGCCGAGTGTTCGAGCTCGGTGGACCGGACGTCACGACTTATCAGGGAATGATTGATGGGTACGCAGATGTGTCCGGATTCAAGCGGCCAAAAATCATTCCAGTCAGGGTGTTGAGCCCCGGCCTATCGAGTCTGTGGGTCGGCTTGATGACACCGGTGCCGCCATCAATGGCTCGGCCCCTGGTCGAAAGTTTGTCGATGGAAGCGGTATGTCATGAGCACGACATCGCCGAATATATTCCCGATCCACCCGACGGCCTGACTACCTATCAACGTTCGCTCGAACTCGCACTGGCCCGTGTACGCAACTCTGATGTTCAGACGGCGTGGTCAAGCTCAAGTTTGCCGGGTGCGCCAAGCGACCCTCTGCCCAGCGATCCGGACTGGACCGGCGGTTCGCTGAAAGTCGACGAACGCGAAACTTTCGTTGACGCCACGCCTGAGGTGCTGTGGAACGTGATCGAAGGCCTCGGTGGTGAGAATGGCTACTACTCGCCGACCGTCCTGTGGAAAGTGCGCGGGTTGCTCGATCAATTAGTCGGTGGAGTTGGTTTGGTTCGGGGGCGGCGCGACAACAACAAGTTGCGCATCGGCGACCCATTGGATTTCTGGCGAGTCGAAGAACGGATTCCCAATCAGTTGCTACGCCTGCGCGCGGAAATGCGGCTGCCTGGGTTGGCATGGCTCGAGCTGTCCATCCGCCAGGTGGAATCAACGACAGGTCCACCAAAGACGTTCTACGTGCAGAAGGCACTGTTCAAACCCCGCGGGGTTCCCGGCGAGGCCTACTGGCGCGCAATGATCCCCTTCCACGGACTTATCTTCGGATCGATGCTCAAGAACATTCGCGAACGCGCGGAATCACACCCTGACGAGCCACTAGACCGCAGTGTTGCACCCCCAGCCCGGAAGGTCTGGAGGACCCTGAAACGGTGAGGCTGGCTCACCACGACATCGCGGCAGCACGGTTCACGTTGAGTGCCAACTTCCATACATCGACAGTCACATCGACAGTCACATCGACAGTCACGGAGATCAGTCACGGGGATCAGCGACGGGGATCAACTCGGCGAAGATGACCGTCGCCGCCTCGGCCGGAAGCCGCCTCGTCGATATGACGTCAGCGTGACTAGCCGCAACGAAAGATCATGTGCCGCTTGCGCTCACACGAACATGACGAGGGAACCAACCGCTCCTCCCCCGAGGATGAGGAACGCTGGGTTGATCCGAGTGCGTAGGGCTACGACGGCGATACAGATGGACAAGACGGCGAGCTCAACGAGCTTCCAGCCCTGCACTTGACTCACCTGCGCTGAAACCAGTGCGAACACACCCGCAACGATGAGGCCACTGGTTACTGGCGCGAGACCCAACTGAATGGCGGACTTCCATTGCGTCCCACGCCATTGCTGCCAGAAGGATTCGGCAACGAACACGAGGATCGACGTCGGCAACACAAATCCGATCCCTGCTGCGATGGCTCCACCAATGCCATCCACAAAGAACCCGACACCTGCCACATACATCGTGGACGGGCCGGGGGCTAGCTTTCCCAACGTGTATAGGTGGACGAACGCGGCCTGCGTTATCCAGTGATGACGATCAACCACGTCCCTTTCCACTTGAGCCAGGATCGAATCACCACCTCCGACGGCAAGAAGAGAGAGGCCGGCAAAGGTTAAGAAGAGCCCGACGATGTCGCTCACGCCGCACGCCTTCGTGCCATATAGAGATAGCCGAGGACTGTCGGAAGGCCGAAGATCAGCAAGGCTGCCAGCACATTCAGGTGAAGAATCGCTACCGCAACGAAGGCCGCCCCTGCAATGAGGATGGGAACAAATCCGCCCAAGCCACTTCGGACGATGCTGACCGATCCACCAGCAGCCAACCCGACCGCTGCGGCGCCGAAGCCCACGATGATGTTGGAGAACGTAGTTGAGTAGGTCAATCGACTGATCAACTCACCCATCAGGCAATTCGCCGCGATCGCCGGCGAGATTATCGCCACGAACGCGAGTGCCGCGCCAGGAGCACCTCCGAGCCGCTTTGCCAAAAGCACGATCAAGTTGACCGCATTGGGACCAGGCATAACGCGAGCCATTTCCACCGACACGAAAAATTCCTCGCCACTGACCCATGCCTTGTCATGGACGAAGACTTTCTCGATGAAGCCGGTCATCGCCCCACCAAAGCAGGTCGTACCAATGACAAGCACGGCCCAAAAAAGCTCAGCCTGGCTAGGCGGTGCCTGCAGGGCCGAACCAGAATCACGTGGAGCTGTCGGTTCCATGGCTCCAGATTCGTTCACCTTGCGTGGACCGCGGCTCATCAGCCGGATGGGGACCACCACATGGTGCCTCATGCAAAGATGTCAAAGACGGCTGGGTTAAGGCGTCAACGCTGGCGGCCCGATGTCAGACTGCGGCCACTCACCAGAGCATCGAGTACGTGGCGGCAGCCAGGACTACGGCCCAGAGTCCGTCCACCAGGGCGACGAACCACCGGCCTGGGGTCATACCGCGAAGTCACACCCGTCTGATCCGATACGACCGTGCTTCGCCTACGCAGTGAAAGCCCTGTGCCCCAACGTATTTGAGGTGCAACGACCTTCCTATCTCGATGGGCCATCAGGCACTACGCCTCGTCCGTAACAGCAGTTGGACAACGTTGGGGCCGGTCGCGTTATCGCTTAGCGCGTTATCGCTTGGCGCGGTCAGGCGCCGAGTCCCCAGTCCGCGCCACGACAGGACGGCGTGAGAGTCACCGATGTGATTGCAATGCAGGCTGACGCGATGAGACTCCAGGTCCGCGTCTTGATTCACTCAACCAAAATCACACTTGTAGCCAAGAGATCTCGGCTTCTAAACCGCGCTGGGGCCGATGCCGTTCACATGGGTCTCCATCTCCTGGCTCAACGAAAGACCAGTGGAAGAAGGGCAAGGAGAACAAGGGCGAGGTCGTGACCTCAAACACATGATCGGTTGCCGCCTCTCGCCGCAAGCTAGGGTTTCTCGCGGCGCCCGCCAACCGGTGCACTTCCCATCAGCAGGAGCTCACATGTCATTGACCATCAACAACTTCCAGCCGCGAGTCATCGCCGATAGCGTCGCCCGCTCTCGAGTGTTCGATGTGCTGCTCGTCGCTGCTGGCTCCTTGTTCATCGGAGTCGCGGCGCAGGTGAGCATCCACCTTCCTGGCAACCCGGTGCCCATTACTGGCCAGACGTTCGCGGTGCTCCTCGTCGCTGCTGGCACCGGACTGCTGCGCGGAGTCGCCTCGACCGTGCTCTACGCAGCGCTCGGACTTGTTGGCGTGCCGTGGTTCGCCGACGCATCGTCGGGGTTCGTGTCCGCAACGTTCGGCTACATCCTGGGCTTCATCGCCGCAGCTGCCCTCGTCGGCTGGCTGGCTCAGCGCGGCTGGACTCGCGCTCCCTGGCGCACAGCCCTAGCCATGGTGGTCGGCGACTTGGCCATCTACGCAATCGGTGTGCCGTGGCTCAAGGCCGCTATCGGGCTTACCTGGGCAAAGGCCGTCAGCCTCGGCCTGACCCCATTCCTGGTGGGCGACTTACTCAAAGCCGTCCTCGCAGCTGGTCTGTTCACTGGAGCATGGGCGCTCGTCAACAGATCTCGCCAGCCACGCGGATAAGCGACCTCTCTACGACCCGCTGCCGGTCAGGACGTGAACGAGATGGTGGCATCCATCGAGACGGCAGTACCGAACGCATGCTTTCGCGAACCGCTCCAGGAACCCGAGCCGCTGGCGTTCTCGTACATCTTGGTGCCACCAATCACGGTCAGACTCGACACGAACGTGGCATCGGAGGTATCCGCACTGGCCACTGTGTTGCCGACCATCGTAAAACCAAGAGTGGACCCGTCGGCCATGGTGATCGTCATCAAACCGACGAAGGGCCCATTGCCCGACACGTAATCGACCAACACATTCATGTCGATGGTGGCGCTCTGGCCGTCGAATGTGGTGGGGCCGCCCTCTAGGACGGAGCCATACAAAGCCTCACCGTGTGGACCGACCGCGGTCGTGTGCTTTTCCGTCGACGTAATGCTGCTGGAGAAGGTCACCTCATGGGTAGAACCCGTGGGCGCCAACGACATGCTCGGGGCCACTAACGTAGAGAGGGAGGGCGACGGCGCGGTTGAGCTGGCACATCCGGTGAGGAGCAGAGCGCCCATGAGCGGCGTAGCGATGAAGATCGTGACACGGTTCATAGCGTTCAGATCCATCCAGTTGTTGGGATGCGGGCCAAGAAGTGTCAGCCTCAAACCTGCGAGCCGAGTATGACACAACACAGCAGCAGTGCGAGCGCGCTAACGTTGCGCGGTGATCTCACTGCGTGCTCCTGCGAACGCCTTAGGCGTATCCGTTATCTCTGCCGCTGCACGCGCCGTTGTGGCTACCGAGGGAGGCAACGGGGAGGCCGCCGCGTTGGTGCTGCAGATGGCGGCGGAGGACGCGCGGCAGCGGGCCACCGTCGGACGCGCCGACGCGGAACTCGAGCTGACAACCAGGATCGACGGCACGGAAGTAGTGGTAATCCTGCGAGATCGTGGCGAGCCAATGAGCGGCCCTGCGCGCATGCTCGCTCCCCTAATAGACCTGGGTTTGTTGACCTCCGCTGAGGGCTCTATCGACGACGGTGGCAACGTCACCGAGATGCGTTTCGCACGCCCGGCACATGCGGAGATTCTCGACAGCGGCAACCTCGAGCTGGTCGCCGACGATGCTGCCCTAAGCGATGAGCCAGTGAGTCTGCGTCCGCTCGAGGTGGGCGACGCCGCCGCGCTCACACGCGCTATCTATCGCTGCTACGGCTGGACCTACCCGCACCCCGATCTCTACTACCCCGAACGGATCGCTGCGGGCATCACTTCGGGCCGACGCATCGGTGAGGTTGCCGTCACCGCTGATGGCGAGATCGCCGCACATTGGGGAGCCCTTTTCCTCACGCCCACGATCGTTGAATCCGGGCTGGCCCTCACCGACCCACGGTTCCGGCGTCGCGGGCTTGCCAAAGAACTCGATCAACGCGTGGACGCGCGCCTCGTCACAAGTGCGGCAACTGCCTGCGTGATGAACCCTGTTCTCACGCATACGGCCACTCAGGCCCTGGTACTTGAAATGGGCAATGTGTTCGTCGGCACCTATCTCAGTTACGGCATGCCCGTCGACCAGGTAGGTATCACGTCTGGGGTTTTGCGCGAACGACGATCGCTGCCGCTGGCTTACCGCACAGTGAAACCCCTCACCCCGGCCACCGTGTGGGTGCCGTCGCCGTATGAATCGTTCGTCCATGCAGTGATCGACGGCACCGACTGGCCTCGTGATTTCGGGACGGCCCAGCGCGCGCCCAAGGTGGCGACCGAGACCGTTTTGGCCACCAAACTCGACTCGTTCAATCGTCGTGGCGAGATCGAAGTGAGAGTGCTCGGGCAAGACCTCGTTGACGCAGTCGATGCCGCGCTCCTAGCACTTCGGGGATCAGGGGCGGAGGTCGTCCACGTGTTCCTTCCGGTGAACGACCCAGCATTGCCGACTCTCGGGGAAGGCCTGACCGAACTCGGCCTTGCCTTCGGCGCAATAATCCCCGAGTTCACCGCGCAAGGGGATGCGCTAGTCCTTCAGTGGCTAGCCGACCCTGCGGTCGACACCAGTACCTGGCACTACATCAACGATGAGGTCGAGGTATTCATCACCTCAATCCTGCGCCAAGTGCGCGATCTCAGCGAACACACCATGCGTTCCCGACGACGCGCTGCGCACCGCGCCGAGCTCTTCGCCAACCTCGACCCGTGACGCCGGGTGGGCGCCAAGTAGTGGTCGGGTGACGAAGCGGCGCTCGACGCTGACCCGCGGTACTCACCTGTGGTTGAGGAACCTGAAGTAGAACGCCCCAAACACCAGAACAATGCCAACGTTCACGGCTAGCCGCGGCCAGAAATGGTCCCTGAAGAACAGCACATCAACCAAGA
>CAIXFH010000003.1 GCA_903918645.1 uncultured Actinomycetes bacterium
CGATGAAAACCAGGCCGAGGGCGAAGATGACGACGATGAAAACCAGGCCGAGGGCGAAGATGACGACGATGACGACCAGGCCGGTCCATGAGTTGGTCGGCGGCCCCGGTCGAGTCCGATTGGATCGATACGGTGTCGGCGCTCACGAGTGGCGAGTCCGTCTTGCTAGTAGGGCATGTCGCGCCTGACGCCGATGCGCTTGGATCTGCATTAGCCGTCGGGCTTGCCCTCGAACGACTCGGCATCCCAGTGGCGGTGTCCTTCGGGAATGATCCCTTCGAGGTGCCGCGCATCCTGCGCTCACTGCCTGGTCAGCATCTGCTGAAAGCTCCAGATTCTGTGGGGGATCCGCGGGTAGTCGTGTCGTTCGACGTGAGCTCTATCGACCGGCTGGGCGTCCTGCGTGCCCGCGCCGAACAGGCTTCGACTTTCGTCGCGATCGACCACCACACCTCGTACACCGGGTTCGGAACGATCTCGTTGGTGGACGTCACTGCGCCGGCCACGGCGGTGCTGGCCCTCGAGCTCGTCGATCGTCTCGATGTGACACTTGATGTGGAGATTGCCACCTGCGTCTATTCGGGAATCATCACTGATACTGGCTCGTTCAAGTACGCCGCGACTACCCCGGCCACGCACGAACTCGCGGCCCGGCTGCTTCGCACTGGCATGCGACACGACCTCATCTCACGCCACGTCTACGACGATGAGCCGTTCGGCGTCGTGCGACTCGTCGGCGCTGCGGTTTCGCGCGCGGAACTCGATCCGGATGCGGTGGGTGGTTTGGGCCTTATCTCCACCGTTATCAGCGCTGCGGATCGCGCAGAATTCAACCTGCCGATTGATGCGGCCGAGCGCATCATCGATGTCGTGCGGATTGCAACCGAGGCCGAAGTCGCTTGTGTTCTCAAGGAAGAAGACGACTCGGCTTGGCGTGTGTCACTGCGAAGCAAGGGGCAGGTCGATGTGTCGATCGTGGCTTCAGGTTTGGGTGGCGGCGGTCATCGCTTCGCCGCCGGGTTCACTCGTGCCGGCTCGCCGGCCAGTCTTCTCGTCGAAGTTCGTGCCGCGCTCGCCGACCTGCCGCACCTGCCGGAGTAGACGTGGGACACAGGCCGCGTGATCGAACCGCGCCCGATGGGCTGGTTGTCGTCGATAAGCCCGCGGGGATGACTAGTCACGACGTCGTGGCGAGAGTGCGCAAGTTGGCCGGCAGCCGCAAGGTTGGTCATGCTGGCACTCTCGATCCGATGGCCACCGGTGTACTGCTGGTCGGTATCGAGCGCGCGACTCGGCTACTCGGGCACCTGGCCCTCACCGACAAGACCTACGACGCGACGATCCGGCTCGGCATCTCGACAATCACCGATGACGCCGAGGGTGAGGTCATTGCCAGCACGGATGCCTCAGCGGTCTCCGACGACGCAATCCGCGCCGGTGTTCGCATCCTCACCGGCGATATCCTGCAGCGTCCCTCATCGGTGAGCGCGCTCAAGGTTGATGGAGTGCGCGCACATGTTCGAGTGCGAGCAGGCGAGGAACTTGATCTTCCCGAAAGGCCAACTCGGGTATCTCTTTTCGAGGTGCATGACATTCGTCGCGAAGGCCTGTTGATCGACATCGACGTCACGGTCGAATGCTCCACCGGCACCTACATACGGGCGCTTGCTCGGGATCTTGGATCTGCGCTCGGAGTGGGCGGGCATCTCACGTCGCTGCGCCGGACCCGTGTTGGCGCGTTTGGGATCGAGTTGGCGCACCCGCTGGCTGAACTCGAGCAGTCATTCGCGTTCGAGCCCCTCGGTAAAGTGGTTGCAGCAGCTTTCGGGCGAATCGAGGTCGATGAGATCACCGCTGACAGCGTGCTACATGGTGGTCAGATCCCCGTACCCGCCAATTGCTTTGGGGCAGTAGGCATTTACGGCCCCGATGGCGCTGTTCTTTCGCTCGCCGAGCCTCGCGGAGAAATCATGGCCGCACTGGTTGTGTTCTCCTAACCTCGAGATGGCAGGCTAACCCCGTGCAACGCTGGCAAGGACTCAACGACGTACCCGAGGACCAACCGAGGTCGGTTGTGTCTATTGGCGTGTTCGACGGGGTGCACCGTGGGCACCGAGCGATCATCGGCCGAGCGGTTGAACACGCTCGTACGGTTGGTGCACCTTGTGTCGTCATCACCTTTGACCCGCATCCGAGTGACGTCCTCCGACCTGGTACTCATCCGGCCATGTTGTCGACTATCGATCAGCGTTGCGAACTCCTGGGCGAGGTGGGTGTTGACGCCGTCTGCGTGCTGCCATTCACTCTTGAGTTGGCGGCGCTTTCGCCTCAGGAGTTCGTCGACCACGTTCTGGTAGAACAGTTCCATACCGAGGGTGTTGTGGTCGGAGCGAACTTTCGCTTCGGTCATCGAGCGGCAGGTGATACCGAGACTCTTGGTGAACTCGGACTCTCGCGTGGCTTTGTTGTCGATGCGGCCCCGCTGGTCGCTGGCGATGGCGGCGTGTGGTCGTCGACGTATGTGCGTGGTCTAGTCGCTGCCGGCGATGTCGCTGCGGCTTCGGTGTCGCTTGGCCGACCACATCGGGTTGAGGGCTTGGTTGTCCACGGCGATAAGCGCGGGCGCGAACTTGGCTACCCCACGGCAAATCTGGCGACTACCGCACACGCCGCGATTCCTGCTGATGGTGTTTACGCCGCCCAGCTGATCCTCGCCCCGTACACCCCACATGCTGAAAGCTTCCCCGCTGCCGTGAGCGTGGGCACGAATCCCACGTTCGACGGTGTCGAGCGACGGGTTGAGGCCTACGTGATTGATCGCACCGATCTGGAGTTATACGGCGCGCACGTTGCTCTGGACTTCGTCGATCGGATTCGCGGTCAGGCGAAGTTCGATGGTGTCGAGGGCCTCATCGCACAGATGTCGCAGGACGTCGATCGAGCTCGAATCCTGCTGGCTTAGCGCAGATCGGCACTGAGCGCCCACGGATTGGGTCATCTCGGCACACGCTGATAGTCTTCGCTCACGACGGCTTTGGGGCGGGCGCCCCGAGGTTCGTGTCTGATCGAGGACCTGCGCGCCCTGCGCGGTCCGTGATGCGCCCAGAGGAAAATCATGTCGCTCGATACCGCGACCAAGTCAGCCATCATCGCCGAGTACGGCCTCAAAGAGGGCGACACCGGTTCTCCCGAGGTTCAGATCGCGATGCTTACGCGTCGCATCAATGACCTCACCGAACACCTGAAGATGCACAAGCACGACCACCACAGCCGCCGCGGGCTCTTGCTCCTGGTCGGTCAGCGTCGCCGCTTGCTTCAGTACTTGACCAAGACCGATATCGGTCGTTACCGCTCGATCATCGAGCGCCTCGGCATCCGCCGATAACCTCGACTTGAGGGGAGTGACCTCCGGGTTGCTCCCCTCGATTCATCTGCGGCTGCGCATTACTGGCAGTTGCGGCAGTACGAGATCACTACAACTAAATATCAACGCTGCTGGACCACCAGCGACGCATCTAAGGAAGATTCAGGGGCGAACGCCCCGGAGAAGCCGAACGTCGTCGGTCCTCGGTAGTGGTACTCGGGCCCGTCGCCCTCCGCGCAGGAGCGGGAGCGGCA
>CAIXFH010000004.1 GCA_903918645.1 uncultured Actinomycetes bacterium
TGAGTCACGCCGCCGGCACGAAGAACGATGCCCGGACCTCGGCGAATGCATTTCTACGAAACCCCCACTCACCCCTGTTCACGAATGAAGCCCTCGCCGCTAGGCGGGGGCTTCATTCGTTGGGTGGGGTCGTGTGAGGTCGCGTGAATCGGGAGGAGCCCGCACGGGTTCGGCGCCCTCCGGCGCGCAGCGCCGCAGTCGGCGTGCCCGTCCCACTTCGACGGATCCCGCCACCTCCACTGAGCCTGTGTTCGAGCAGGTCAAGGCAGTTCTAGTAGTAGTGCTAGCGGCCAACATGTCCTTTGTCACACGAAACTGACACAGAAGTTCCGGGGAAACGTCCGCTGCTCGCCCGCGATCACCACTCCCACGCTTCCACCGGAACTTGCCGGTTCCTAAGGGGAATGCTCCCCTTGGTCGAGGGCGATCCGGCCAGCGACGACGCGGAGTAACTCGGGCAGTTGGTCAGGGGCTAGGCGGTGTCTTCAATCGACATCGTTCCAACAGAAATTTGCCGTATTTCACTGAGCGGGGCCGGTTCTGCTCAGCGTAAAGTTGAGGCCGGGCTAGCGTGTTACGGGTTGAAACGTAGAGGAAAACTGATGGCTGACGACGTACGAATCTTGCCGACCGAGTGGGTGGGGACGGTCGAGACGAGCAGCTGGGGCGTCGTGACGCCCCACCCCCCTCACTTTTTCTCTCATGCTCACCTGGAGCTTGGATGGCACACCACCGACAACAACGCGGCATTGAGGATTGACCGGCAAGTAGGTCCCTTCTTGGAGTTGACTTTCATCGCCAGTAATCATGAGAGCAAAGCGGTCGGTGTCCTGTCGGCCGATAGCCGACGACTCAAAGTGGCAACACTAGAGGTGACCTTCCACCTTGTTGTAGATGGCGACCACATGTCGGGTGACGGGGAGGCGCGGGCCCATGGCTCGACGGAACGACGAGGTTCGTTCGCTGCCAAGATGGTCGAACTCACCGCCAAGTCCTGACCGGCTTCCCCGCGACCATCGCTACCGGATCGTCCCGCGGGCTGGCTTGCGTGAACTCAGCAGTCGCGTGGACCTCACCTTGACCAACCCGAGCAACCTCAAGACTGGCCGAGCGCGGGCGATCAGGTTCCCTATGCTGGAGGCCATCTGCGAGGCCCCTGCCTGTCAGCCAGGCGGCATCCTGGGGTACGTCCCCAACGACGAAGTCTCGGGCTAAAACCTCACTCGACCCGGCCAGGGCGAGGCGCATCAGAATCCCGGATATTGCTCTGGCTGGAAGAGTTGAGACGAGATGTTGACCGGTCTCACCCCTAGCGCCATGCATCAGATGCCAATCTCCATTGGTGTCGCAGGAGCGGGGCTGGCCGCGTCGTCGCTTCGCACCCTCGTGGCAAAGCCCCGGCTGGTGCCCGCCCACGCCTTCGGCGGAACGCACATTCCGAATCGTTCTCGTCGACCCTTCTGTTGACGGTACCGCTGTTCCCGCCGAGAAATTGGGCCGAGCCTTCGGCCGGTATTCGATGATCGTCGGATGCGAAGTCGTCTTGGATCCAGTGATTAACGGGACGTTGACCTACCAAATGTCATGGCGTTGGATCATGGTCGTGAACGCCGTCGTCAGCGTCGTCGTACTGCTGATGACACCGCGCTTCCTCCCCGGAGGGAGACCATCCACCTCCGTTCGCCCCAGCTTCGACCGTCTGCTGCGAAGCCATAACTTCATCTCGGCCACGGCAGTGAGCACGCTGACGTACGTCGCTTTCGGAATGATCTTCTTCACGCTCGCCTTCGACCACCACACCGGTTGCAGCCTCACGGCGCGCGATATCGGCTTGTCATTCGCGGCCTACGGGGCCTTCCGCGTTGTTCTATCGCCCGCTGCCGGAGTGCTCGCTGACCGGGTCGGCGTTCGCACTCCCTTGTTGATCGGCCTCGAGCTCATGTTCGTGAGCATGGTGGCATTCGCGATCTCCCACTCCCTGAACCATGTGGTAGCAACGACGGTGGCCCTTGCGGTGAGCGGCGCCGGCGTCGCGTTGTTTGCACCCGCCGCCAATTCTGCGGCGTTTGGCCATGTCCACGTCGAGGACCGCAGCGATGCGTCGGCGCTCTTCTGGACGTTGCGCCTTATCGGCAGTGCTGTCGGTGTCGCCATTGCCGTGAGCATGCTTGTGATGATCAGTGGCACGACGAAGCCCGAGTTCGGGGTGAACGCCGGATATGGCGACGCCGCAGTATGGATCTGGGTTGTAGGCG
Source organism: uncultured Actinomycetes bacterium (assembly GCA_903918645.1). Taxonomy (GTDB): domain Bacteria; phylum Actinomycetota; class Actinomycetes; order S36-B12; family CAIYMF01; genus Longivirga. The sequence goes on from CAIXFH010000004.1 coordinate 2,256, forward strand.
CCGTGATCTCACTGATCGCTGTGGTCATCACACTTGTCGGCATCCGGACCTCCACCAGCACTGAGGACTCCGTCGCGATCAGCTGAGATCCCCGGCGGCAAGTCAAGGGCAGGGCGCGCGACACAGTCCAGTGTCTGGGTGGCTAACAGCATCTTTACAACCTTTGCAGTGCTGGCCGCGGCTGGTGGCACGGTTCTGGCGACACTTTCGGGCAGGGACGCCTAGTGGTTTCTGGCCGGCGCTGGAGGCCACGTCCTCGTGTCGAATCACCCTTCAAGCTCGGTCCCAGAGATTGCTTCCCTGACCAATCCTGCCGTGACGTCACGCGCGGATCCCTTGCTGCCGTAGGGCTCAACTGGCCGAGCAGTGAGCGCCTACTTAGTTGTTAGCGGGCAAACTCAAGGGCAACAGTGATGATGCTTACTAGGGCGAGCATGATCGCTGGGGCCATCTCCTTCACGGAATGACCGACGCGCGCGTGAGAGATGGCCGCGATGATGAAGTAGAGCGCCAGGCAGATCGCCGACAGCACGCCGAGCGGCTTGAACCAGATGCCTACCAGTAGCCCAGCAGCGCCGAGGAGTTCGAGGACGGCCAACAGCGGGATCTGAGAGTCCTTGATGCCCAACGAATGCATCGATTCGATCACTGACGGTACGCGACGCAATTTGCCGGCCGCTGAACCTAACGCAGCGAGTCCAAGCAATCCGGCAACGACGATAAGCGCGATAGGCATGGAGCTCCTTGAAGTGGGATGGATACTGCATCTTGCCGGGTGTTACCAACCGAGGCTAGCGATAAAGCTCAACGCACTTCGCAGTGCCTGCCGGACGTCGAGACCCAGACGTTCAACTAGCCGTCGCGATGAACGCAAGCACGTCCTCCCACATTGCGGCAGTGGCTGCGGCGTCGTACTCGTCGGGCAGGGTTGGGTCGGTGAATAGGTGACCTGCCCCGGTGTAGTCGAAGACCTCGATCGTTCCGCCACCGGCTTCGATGTCGCGGATGGCGGCGAGCAACTCGTCCTCCTCGCGCCACGGGTCAGCGAGCATCGAGTGTGTCTGGGCCCGCAGGCCTGTCGGCCAGACGGCGTCGTTGCCCAGTGCAGACACCGGGATAGCACCAGCAATCATGACCACCCCGGAAACGCGACGCTGCGTCGCGATGTGCACCGCAGCGATGCAGCCCATCGAGAACCCTGCGACCACGAATCCGTCGGGCAGGTCCGCTACTGCTGCTGTGCTACGTCGAAGCAACTCGGCTTGTCCGACTTCTTCCCACGCGTGAGCCATTGCTGTGGGGTAGTCGTCGAACACTCGACCATGTAGCAGGTCGACGACGAGGACTGTATGCCCTTCTGCTTCAAGGAGTTCAGCCGCATCGAGAACTCCGCGTCGGATCCCCAGCACAGACGGGAACAGTGCCACTGTGGTCATCGCGTCATCCAATCAAGGGTTGCGGGGTGATCGGCAAATTCAGTCGACGCGGTACAGGTCGAGGCTGACGAGAGAGCCGTCTCGTGACCCTGACGACACGAACAGATGCCGGTTCAACTCGGGCCGTGTGACCGCCGCGCTGAAAGTTATTCCCGTGCGGAAGTAGACAGCTGACCCATCGGGGGACTCGGTACGCACTCCAGTCGACCGGATTGTCATGACGTCACCTCGAGCCAAGCGAATTGCATACTGAGCATCGACCGAGACGCTGCCGTCGTCGTGCAGTGTCTGCCAATCTGCGCCGCCAGGAAGTACCTCGCCGGATCCGATCTCGCCCTCTAGCGTTCCGCCGAGAATTGCCACCATGCGTCGACGTCCGTCTTGCGCGATGCCGAGGTCAACTGGCGCGGCCACCTGCACTTTCAATTGGCCGACATAGGTAAGGCCGGGAATCTCGGCCGCTGGCTGGCTGCTCATCGTTCGATACCTACCTGGGTTGGGTTGGGTGCCTCGGTCGGCGCAAGGATCGGCGCCGGTTCATCGGTCGGGGTCCATGACACTCGCTCGTTGAGCATCGTCGGTGCGAAGCCAGCGACCCGCTTGTACGACGCAGCCACTTCGTCGAGTTCGGCTGCATCAATGACAGCGTGGATGTTGGTGAACCCAGCTGGCGCACGCTCCCGCACCATCTGCATCACCAACTCGGGCCCCATCGCCCGATTGACTCGCTGAAGTTCGCGCGTGCGTGGCAGTCGCTCGTCTTCATAGAACTTCAGCGCTTGGTCAACCGGCAAAGTTGCAAGCGCGTACGCGAGTACCCGAGCGTCGAGGATGGCCTGCGACGATCCGTTCGATCCGATCGGGTAGGTCGGGTGAGCCGCATCACCGAGCAGAGCGACTCGGCCACGTATCCATGAGTCAAGAGAAGGGCGATCGACCATCGGGTACTCGAAAACCGCGTCAGCCGCGTCAATAACGCGCGGTATATCGAGCCAGTCAAACGACCACGAGTCGAACTCAGGCGCGAACGAATCTTTGCCGACCTTGCGATTCCAGTCCTGCTGGGCGAGTTCGCTTCCGCTGCAATCCTTTTCAGCGATCCAGTTGATCAGCTGAGTACCGTCGTCACGAACTGCCTCGATCGGGTAAGCGACGAACTTCTGCTCACGATCACCTGCCATGACCATCGATTTGGTCGATCGGAACGGGGTCACTTGGCTTACCCCGCGCCACATCACCTGGCCATTCCACTGCGGCGGCCCTTCGTCAGGAAACCAATCGGCCCTGATCGCCGACTTGATGCCGTCGGCTGCGATCACCACGTCTGCAGACTCAGTCACCTCGGCATCGCCATCGAGCCAGGTCAGGTACGCGAGGTTGTCGCCTGTGGTTGCAGTGCGTACTCGACACCCGGCACGAATTGCTTCGGGTCCAAGGCGCCTGATGGCCTCCTGGAGCAGCAAGTTTTGGAGTCGGCCGCGGTGGATCGAGTACTGCGGCCAGTGATAGCCAGCTGCAATGCCTCGTGGTTCTGACCAGATTGCCGACCCGAAGCGGTCAACGTAGGTGAGATCCGACGTAGCCACGCCTACTGCTGCCAGTTGCTCGCTTAGACCGAGTTCGGTCAACTCGCGTACGGCATGGGGCAGCAGGTTGATGCCCACCCCGAGCGGCAAGATCTCTGGCACGGCTTCAATGACCACAATGTCTGTGATACCAACGGCTTCCAGGCTAAGCGCGGTACACAGCCCACCGATGCCTGCGCCGACGATGAGTACGCGCATCTGACCCTCCGCGGTGGCTTTGGCTCAAGTCGGCGATCGGCTGAGCGTCGAAGGAACCCTAGTTGATTGAGTTGCACTCAATCGAGTGCGAAGAAGCGGATGCAAATGATCCCGTGTTCTTCGCGGGCGAGTCCAACGAACACAGTGTGTGTCAGCCATCGGTACTCGTCGGCTTCGGTGGTGAACACCGGCGACGTGCGGTAGTAGTACTCAGACTCGTTGACGAGTTCACCAGCATCAAGTCGTCTGGTGACGCCTTCGTCTGCTCGCCAGAATCCGCGATTCGCGATATCGATGAAGGCACCGTCATGGGTGCTGACTAGATAGCGTGCATTGAGGGTGACGATGCCGTCGCGGTCGGTATACCAGTCACCACCACCCGGCAGGATCACTCCATTGACTCGGGGGCCAGCCACCGTCCCGCCAGTGATGGCGATGAAGGTGAGGACCTCGTTCGGACTTGGCCCTCCCACGCGGATGGGTGGATCGACTGCGACGCGCGCCTCAAACGCGAACTCGAGTCGCGGCTCGAGCAAGTTCGTCGTCGTGGATGTCGTAGGCGTGGATGTCGTAGGCGTGTGGTCGTCCATAGTTAGCCCTTCAACAGTGCGTTCAGGTGACTGGCGACTTGCGGGCGCGAGACAGGTGTGAGGAAGTTACACCCGTTGGGGTTACTCGGTGAGCCGTTGCGCCGTTGTAGCCAAGGCGGTGCGCGCGGGCCGGGGAGGCTCTGACCTGCACTTATATCCTCTGTACGGCTTCCGAACACATCGTAACCAGGAGCGGCAACCTAGCCATTTGGCTGGACACCAGACCGTTGTGTCCGCTATCGTCACAAGGTGATCTCAGTTTCGCCAGACTCAGCCTTGGGGCGTTGCGTTTTCGCAGCCCTCGCTGCGTTTGTTGCGATCTTCGCGCTGGCAGTGCCCGCTTATGCGGCGACCTGCGCGGCCACACCTGGCTGCATGAGCAACGGAACTGCGAGCGCTACCGTGCCCACATTCACAGCAGTGTCGAGTACAAACCCCAAGGGCGCCATGAGTTTCGGCATCTCTTTTGCTGCTGGGGCTGCTGCCAGCGGCAAGCCGATTACCCTGACCTGGGGGCTCTACCGCGCTGCGAAGGCTGGTAGCACTGCGGCCTCGACCAGTGACGTTCTGATCTCATCGCAGTCCAACATCATCAGTCCCGGTACCGCAGCTAATACGAAGTACCCGTTTTCGATAAGTAATTTTAAGTGCACTGCGACTACCGCTCCCATGGCCAAGCAGACCTATTACACCAAGGTCGTGGCTAGTAATGGGGGCTCGCCCGTAACTGGCACAACGATTTCCCTGGCTGCTTACGCGTTTTCCGCGCTTATCTCCGGTTGCTGACTTAGCTGAGTCTCCAAGGTTGTTCAGGCTCCGACTTGGGCACACAACATAGGGGAGCGGTTGATGGTCTCTGCGAATGAGACGGGGAGGTCTGGCACGTTGAAGTCCCTCCTGGCTCGTGTCGCGCGGATTATTGCGATCGTCGTCGCAGTTTCGTTGAGCCAGTTCGTTTGCTCCTGGTCAAGTGGGATCTGGCGGCTCGACATCATCTTGTTCGTCACGGTTTTCCGTGAATCCCGATCGCGAGTCGTTTCTGGCCTGGCTCCGCTGGCCGCATTGGCTGTTGCATTCTCGGTTGACGGCATCTCATGGAGTACTGCGTTATCGGTCGCACTTGCTGTTGCAGTATCGCTAGCTGTCGTCGCTGCCCTGAGTGCATCCACGCGATCGTATCGAGCAGACTCAGTCCCGGGCCGCCGCTTTGGCGCAGTTTTTCTTAATCTCATTTTGGTAGTTCTGATCGGTGCAGGTTGTCAGGTCTTACTCGCCTCGGCTAGCTCAGTCAGTGACAGCGGCCAGCTCGACGTCAAGCTTGTTGGGCAGGGACTTTGCCTAGCGGTCGGGGTTTTCTTGGCTGCTGGAGTAGCGGCGCGTTCATTCTTTGGTCGATCGTCGGAATGGCGGCTATCGAAATTGGCGGGGGCCTTCGTCGCTCTCGCGCTCGCCGCATTGGCGGCGCAGGTCACGATTTCGTTCTGGCTTGCGCAGGACACTCAGGCACTCTCGTCCTCATCGGCAGCCGCCGCGGCGACCTTCCAGAATTCGATCACATCCGATGTGGCGGCGCTCAACGCGCGAGCCGCCGCTCCGGCCCGCACGCCCGTTTCCAATCAGGCTTCCTTTGACCGTTGGATCAAAGCGTTCTTCACGGGCAGTGCCTCGTTCTCGGCAGTCTCGATGGTGGAAGGCCAGGCCGGCAAGTACCGCGTTCTCTTCGCCACCGATCGACAGGGCGCGGCTATGCAGTTGAGCCCACTTATGGGTGGCGATCCGGCCGACGCCGCAAGTCTGGATGCAGCAAGCGCGAATGGGATTTCCTTTGCCGTCGCTGTGCGCGACATTCCCACTGCTGATGGCAGCGCCGAGCCGAATCTGATCTACGTGGCTCCCATCGTGGCCTCGCCCAACCAAACCGTGCCCCGTCTGCTCGTAGTCGCGATATCCCTACCGGTGACTTTCGTCGATTCTGTCGCCCCTCTGGGTGCCCTCAACCAGAACCTGTCGGCTGCTCTTGTCCAGCATGTCGTCGAGCCGGCGGCGCGCGACATCACGATCACTCAACTTGTTGGCGAAGGTGCTCCGGCACTTACCGATGTGGCGATGTCGTCCCACGCGGCCTGCGCGATCGGTGACTTCAACTTCAGCACCGTTGTGTGGCCCGGCATAGGTTTTGGCGCGCCACTGCAAGATCGGATCCTCATCCTTGGCGGGATCGGGGGCCTGGGTCTGGGAGCAGTACTCCTGATTTTGCAAGCTGCCAACGGTCGCGCCAGGATCCGACAAGAACTTGAAGAGCGCGAGGGGCTCCTGAGCGCGGCGCTGGACGCTGCTCCAGGCTTGGTGTTACTCGCTGATGCCGATTCCAAGGTGCTAGTCAGTAACGCGCCAGCCGACACCAGACGTGAGCTCGTCGGCCGAAGCGTTATTGACTCGATGCCGTTCGCTATGGATCAGGCTGACCGCAAACGGCTGACCGAACTTATCGCTGCTGCGCGGCTTGGAGAGCCGGGCTGGATCGAGCACATCGACTCGATCACTGAGTCGGCGCTGAGCATTCACGTCGTTTCGGCAAGCCCGGTGGAATCAACTCGGGTAAGCGCTGCCAAGGTTGTGGTGCAGGTTGAGGACGTCACCGACCAACGTGCACGCGCGATGCGCACCGCGCAGTCCGAGCGGCTGCGATCGTTGGGCACCATGGCCGGCGGGCTGGCCCATGACTTCAATAACTTGTTGTTCATCATCACTGGGTATCTTCAACTCCTCCAGGAAGCCGAGCCAGTTGCCGGCGATGAGCAACTCGCACGCTATGCAGAGCGAGCAGTTGATGCAGCCGAACGTGGTGCCGAGATTGCAGCATCATTGCTCGCGGTTGCCCGTAGCCAACCCCTTGAGGCGACTGCGATCGAGGTCGGGTCCTTCCTGCGGCTGATGTTTCCCTTGGTGCGTCAAGCCGTTGGCACTGAGCGCACCGCAATCCTTGAGGTCGGTTCTGAGCAGTTCGATGTCCTCATCGACTCGGGTCAACTCTCCAGCAGCATCCTCAATCTGGTGATCAATAGCCGGGATGCGACAACGTCGGGCGGCACTGTGCGGGTTAGCGCCACAAGGCAGTTCGTCGACGAGTCAACCCTTGACCTTGATCCGCAGGAATATGTGGTCATCTCGGTCAGTGACGACGGTACTGGCATGACCGCTGCCGTTGTAGAGCGAGCTTTCGAGCCTTACTTCTCGACCAAGGGCGCTGGGCACGGTACGGGCATCGGGTTGGCCGCGGTGCACTCGTTTGCGCGGCAGAGCGGTGGGCTGGCCTCGATCGAAACCGAGTTAGAGATAGGCACAACAGTGTCGATCTATCTTCCGGCTGTCTTCCGCCAGCCGTCGGCACTTGACGAAGTGAGCGAGTCTGGCGCTAAGCCGATCACTCGTATCTTGGTCGTTGACGACGAGGACTCACTCGCATTCCTCGTTGCTGGCTGGCTTACCGAGCATGGTGCCGACGTCCGCGTGGCCGATAACTCCACTCACGCCTTGGCTGTTGCTGAGGAGTTCCATCCTGACGTTTTGCTTACCGATGTTCGTCTTGGTGACCCGCTTGGTGTCGATGGTCCTGAGTTAGCGGACAAGATCACCACGATGCTGCCGGAGATCTCGGTCGTGTTCATGACCGGCTACTCTGACCGTATGCACGACTTGAAGTCTCGCGGCCTCGCCACCCTGGCAAAGCCGTTCACGAAAGAAGCTCTAGGTCGGGTGCTCTTCCCGTCGTCCGAGAGCGCCTCGCGTGACGACGTGCGGGGCGTGTGATGGCGCCTGCCTCGAGGCTTCCTCGGCTGCTAGTCATCGATGACGAGCGCGCCATCTGCGAGTTGATCGGCGATGTCGCAACTGCCGTTGGCTTCGAGGTGCAGACCGCATCCAATCTCGAAGAGATCGAACTCGTTGTCGGCAGAGGGCACGACATCGTCATGCTGGATCTACACCTCGGTGGCCCTGATGGGATCTCGGTCATGAAAACCCTTGCTGCCCGGGCTCCGGGCTCACGGGTTGTATTGGTGAGTGGGGCATCGGATCGGATCATCGCCTCGGCCGATCGGGTAGCCCAGATGTACGGCCTCGAGGTGCTAGCTACCTGCCAAAAGCCCTTCTCGCTCACGCAGTTGCGCGGAATTCTTGAGGACTGTCGAGCGAGCGCCCTGCTGCCGCAGGAGCTTGGTGTCGCGCGTCCCTCGCTTCGTGAGGTCCTCGCTGATCTGGTTATTCCCGAGCTCACCATGGCCTACCAGCCGGTCGTGCGGTTGAGTGACGGGAAGGTAGTGGGCGCAGAAGCACTCGTGCGCTGGACTCACCCCAACTTCGGCAGTGTTTCTCCTGTTGATTTTGTTCCCTATCTTGAGCGCACCGGTCGATCTCGCGAGTTGCTCACGCAGGTGGCGTCCGAGGTGGCCCGTGAGCGCTCCGAGTTCGCGAGCCTTGCGGCGTTGGATGACTTGGCCATCAATGTCTCCGCCCGCGACCTTTCGATGAGCGATACGCCCGACCTCTTGCGCGAGATTCTTACCCCCGCCGCCCCCGCCGCGGCGTGGACTCTGGAACTCACCGAGTCGGCGGCGTACGGCGCTGCGGTGAGTGCGCTCGATGTGATGACCCGGCTGAGCCTGATGTACTTCGCCCTGTCAATCGACGACTTCGGTACGGGGTCCTCCACGATCGATCGGTTGCGGTTTTACCCGTTCACGACCTTGAAGATCGACCGGTCGTTCATCACGGCCAACTCGATTCACTCCGCCGATGATTGGATCATCGTCGAGACAGCTGTCGAGATGGGTCACCGCCTCGGATTGGCGGTAACAGCCGAAGGGGTCGAGAACGAGCCCGTGCTCGCGAGACTCAAGGAACTCGGCTGCGATCGTGTGCAGGGTTACTTGGTGAGTCGGCCTGTGGGAGCCGCAGATTTCGGTGTGGCTTGCGACAACTGGTCTGCGATCAACAGCATTTCGACGCACTGACCTGCACGGCTCGCTGGCCCGCTTTGTGGTTCGCTCGCTGGCTTGTGGCCAGGTCGTGAGGATCCTGGCTAGGCGACACTGAACCCGGCACTGTCAGACTCACGGTGGCTGCCAAGCCGCTTCATCGAATATCGCAGATGCCTTGGCGCTGAGCACTTATGCCGTAGCCGTGCACCTGTTGTTTTCGCCTCGTTACTCCGAATGGCTGAGAGATTGGCGCCCTTACCTCTCGGTTCGATCAGGATGGGCGGCATTGAGGTTCTCCCGATAGCCGTCTAGCAGAAGTCGGAGTACTTTCCAAGAATGGTCATGTCATGGAGTCGACGCACTCTGGGTGCTGGAGCTGCTGCTCTGGTGCTCGGTGTCGTCGCGCTCGCTCCTGCGCTTGCCGCCGGATATGGCACGGTTACTTCATACGCACCGCTCTCGTGTGGCACAAAGTGCACGGAGGCCGTTGCAACATACGTTGGCACCATTTCTCCCACCGCGACCACCAATGTGCAGCTGCAGGTGCAGTTGTGGCGATGCCCAAGTACTTTTACGGCGGCGACTTACAACGCTTCGCAATGCACGAAGATCGCCTCAGCGAATTCAGTCACGGTAGCCAGTGGCAAGTGCACCAGTCACTGCGCAAGTGCATCTGTTGAACTTTACTGCTCGTCCACGAGCCCCCATGTGTACTTCACGTACGGGGTTGCATATAAGTACGGCACCGGGACCATTCTGACCTCATCGCTCAAGTCAGCAAAACTTGTCGGCTGCTAGCACTGACAGTCGGCGATTATTCGTGCGACGTCAGCTAGATTCGACTCGACCTGTAGCCCTCAACCTGGCCATGAGGAGGCGGGTATGACGACCGTCGTACCGGCGAGGTGGCTGCCACTTCTCCTCTTGGTCGTCGGCGCCGCTAGCCAGTGGCTAACGGGTGTGACCAGTGGTGTGGTTCGAGCGAGTGTCGCAGTCATGGTTGGCGTAGTGGCCTGCTATAGCTGGGATCTCGTGGCCGTGCTGTTCGTGGGATCCATCATCGGCCGGGTCGTACTGCTGAACTCTGTGGGCTTGGTCGGGCTATCTCGACCCGGGTTCGTCGAGGTGGCCATCGAGGCGTTGCTCATCGGACTCGTGTTTAGGCGTTCCCTTGCTCAAGTCGCTAATCCGTCGGGGCGACATTTCGTGGAACTGCTTGGCACGGTCTTGGTCGTGGCCGGGCTTGGGGCAGGTGTTCGCACCATCATGCTCGAGCCAATTTCGGACGATACGCCGCTCGCACTCGCGGTGATTGATTCCGCCTTGCCGGTGGTAGTTGCAGCGACCCTCGCAGGAGCTTGGGTGTTCCGTCGCCGTGCCAGCCGCCCGAGAGCGCATGGTTTGCTTGCAGCTTTCCTTATCGCGGCAGCATTTGGTTCCGCCAACTTCGGCATGATCAACTATTGGACGTCACAGGAGAGCGCAACGCTCGCGAACGCCAACCAAACTTTCTCGTCGGCCGTGCAACAGGTTCTCAAGTCTGATTCGTCACTGTTGAATGCGCAGGTGGCAGCCCCCCCAGCCAACGCTTGGCGCACTGCTGACGACTTCAGCGAGTCCGTGCGCGCGATGGTTCTTGGCGCTGACTCGATAACAGGCGCCGCGCTGGTGCAGTCGCAGGGTGAGGCTTTCCAGGTGCGGTATGTGCTGAATACAGAGATGGAGGCGTTGCCGGCTACCGCAAAGTCAGCCGGCTTGGTTCCATCTGATGGCGCTCTGCTTGCCAGTTCGTTATCGGCTGGCCTACCCAACTTTCTAGGAATCCGATTGGTCGCTGAGCCGGCTGATCCCGCTGAGCCGGCTCTGATCATCTCCGCGCCCATCCCGTCAGCGACGGGGCTTCCAGATTCGTCTCTGGTTGTGCCGATGTCGTTGAATCAATTGCTGCGATCAGCCGAGCCGACGATGGGTGACCTTCGTTCGACTCTGATTCTCTCGCTATCTGACGAGTCGTCAACCGCTTCAGTGCCGGGCGCTGTGCTCGCCGCTGATTCGGTCACGGGCAAATTGATCCCCTTGGACTCGAGGATGTCGGTTAGCACGCTTGACATTGGCAATGTGAAACTCGGGGTCCGTGTTCAGCCGGCGCCCGGTTTCGGCACGAACCTAGGAGCCCGCCTGTTCTGGCTTGGCCTTATCGGTCTGCTTGGGATTGGCTCACTGGTGTTGTACTTCCGCAGTCGGGCTTCATCCGATGCGGTTGAGGAGTCAGAGTCCAGATACCGGCTCTTGGCGGAGAATTCCGCTGACGTAGTCATCGAGTACGAGAGTGCCGACGACATCATCAGTTGGGTGAGTCCCGCGATCAGCAGCCTGCTGGGCTGGACACCGGAGCAGCTTGTTGGCACCTCGATCGTCGATCTGATTCATGCTGACGATCTGGATCGACATGCAGTCGGGCTCGCGTCTGACTCCACCATGCACGCCGAGCCAATGGCATGTGAGATTCGGTTCGCGACGGCGGATGGCAAATGGCACTGGATGAGCAGCCTGGTGAAAGACTCGCGAGACGCAAGCGGCCAAATGGCGGGGCGCGTCGAGTCTTTGCGCGATATTTCCGCGACTGTTGATTCCCGCCTGGCGCTCGAGCAATCGGAGTCCCTCTTCCGCACCAGCATGGAGTCGGCCGCTATCGGTATGGCAATCGTCCGTCCCGACGGTACCTTCCTCGTTGTCAACCAGTCGTTGTGCACGATGTTGGGTTACGACGAATCGCAATTGATGTTGATCGGGGTTCGAGAACTCGTGCACGAAGACTCGGCTGAGCAAGTGGACGAGATCACCTCGATGTTGGAAGGCGACCCGCACTCATCGGTTGTCGAGCACTTGCGCCTGTTGCGAGCTGATGGCGTGCTGCTCTGGGTTCGCACCGCAGTGGTACGAGTGCGAAGTGCCCCCTCCGACTCAGCCGACGTTTTCTTGCTCCAGGTCGAGGACGTCACCGTCGAGCGCGAGGCACGAGACTTGTTGGCGTTCAGAGCGTTTCACGATCCACTTACCGGCCTGCGTAACCGTGCCTGGATCCTGGATTCCCTCCACGTAGACCTCGAAGCAGCTGGTCGCCAAGACACGCTGGTAGGGGTGCTATTCCTCGATCTCGACCAGTTCAAAGTCGTCAACGATTCGCTCGGGCACGCTGCAGGCGATGAAGTTCTCGTCTCAGTATCAAAGCGAATCTCATCGGCCCTGCGATCGATCGATCGAGTCGGGCGATTTGGTGGTGACGAGTTTGTCATCGTCTTCCCGGAGGTTGAGGGCCCACGTCAACTCGAGCGCGCTGCGGAGCGAATCTCCGAAGCGATCAGCGCGGACTTGATGATTCAAGGGCACCGCATTGTTCCGACCGCTTCAATCGGGATCGCACTTTCCACTCGGGCATCGACTGCCGATAGCTTGCTGCGCGATGCGGACTCCGCGCTCTACCGCGCCAAGAATGCAGGTAGGGCCCGCTGGCAATTCTTCGACGAAGGCATGCACTCGCAGGCTGTGGCTCGTCTGACGATCGAGGGTGAATTGCGCGATGCCGTGTCGCGGAACGAGTTTGTGGTGCACTACCAAAAGATCGTTGCGCTGAACGATCTTCGGACAGTGGGCTATGAAGCGCTCGTTCGCTGGAATCATCCCCTTCGCGGGCTCTTGCTCCCCGAGCAGTTCCTCTCCGTCGCGGAGGCCTCGGGTCTCGTCTCGGAGATCGGCCCGGTGGTTCTTGACTCAGTGTGTGCGCTCTTGGCTCAGCACCCGGATCTTCCTGGCACCATCGCAATCAACGTGTCTGCGGTCGAACTCGCTCAGGCCAACTGGGGTGAACGATTCAGTCGGATTGTCGATCGCCACGGCGTGGATCCGACTCGATTGATCATTGAGGTCACGGAGACTTCAGTACTGGAGATGCTCGCGACCACTCGTCGCGATCTGCGAATGCTGACTGATCGTGGCATTGGCCTGCACCTTGATGATTTCGGGACTGGGTTCTCATCGATTTCGGTGCTCCGCGACTTGCCCGTGACCGGCGTGAAACTTGATCGACGATTCGTCGAAGACCTGACCAAGGATGCGGGCGCTGCCAACGCCTTGGCCTTCGGCCTTGCCGGCCTTGTCAGCGGCCTGAACCTGGTCGGGATCGCCGAAGGCGTTGATACTCGTGAACATGCTCAGACTTTGCGTGATCAAGGCTGGGAATGTGGCCAGGGCTACTTTTTCGGCGTGCCAGGCCCGCTGGCCGAGGATTTTGCCGAATCGATGGGCGAGCCGAGCGACTGGCCATTGACACGCGCGTGACATGCTGGCGCCACGAGATCTGACTAAGGGGCCCATATGTCGAACTTACGTCTTCGCCGTGCTCTTCTCGCTGGAGGAGTCGCTGCACTCCTAACTGTGAGCGTCGCGGGCTGCGGATCGACGCCAGGCACCGATTCTGGGTCACCCACACCAAGTCCGGCGACCAGCGAGTCTTCGTCGCCAACGACAGCCTCGGGCAACACCATGCTCACGATGTCGGTCCAGGGCTGTGAGGGCTGCACGATCACTGCGATCCAGGTGGGCCCGAAGGACAACTACTTACCCACACCATTCACTGCAGCGGGCAACGTGACCTCGGGTCAGGTTTCGCTTACGGTGCCCACGAAATACACGAAGGGCATGTACTTCACCGCTACTTGCACCACGGGTCAGTGCAACTCGAGCAACGCTCAACCTGTCGTCGTCATGCGCTATCCCGATGTTGCGGTGGGCGCCGATGTCTCGGATTCGGTTGCTGCGGCAGAGAAGTCTGCGTCGATGTGTTGGGCGGGTACCACAGAGTCCAGCGCCATGATGGCCCTCACCACGACCACTTTTGCCGGTAAGGACGCGCAGGGTAATCCGCTCCAGTCAATGCGGATCTGGGCGAGCCCACAGCAAGAGGTTGTACCCGGTACCGATTCCAATACATACGAGGGCGGACTCGGCGCTCAGAACTACTTGCACTGCTAGAGCTACGTGCACTGCTAGAACTCGCGTGTACGACCTCGGTTGCTAGGCCGGACTGCTAGCTGAGCAAATCCCGACCACTTGCAAGGGCGAGCCTGATCGCACCAGTGATCGGCGGCTCAACGCTGACTACCGGGATTCCTCGCGGTGCCTGCTCAGCCAGAGTGCTAGTGATGGCTAGCAGAATCAGTGGATCATTCGAGGCCGCGATGCCACCGCCAAGTACCACTGGAACGTCGCGATCGAGCAGGCGCAGCCGGGTCAATAGCGAGGCTGCAAGGACTGCGATCTCGGACCCTTGCCGACGGACAAGCTCAGCTGCCACCGCATCTCCGGCTGCCGCGAGCGCAAAGACCTCCGGAACTTTCGACCACCATTGTGCTGCGCTCAGGCGCCCGAGATGAACGTCAACGATCACGTCGTGAATCGAGTTGCGGCCAGTCCACTGCAGGAGTGCGTCTCGAAGTAGTGTCGGTTCGCCGCGACCATCCTCGGCTCGAGCAGCGTGCCAGAGGATGTCCTCAGCGATACCGCTACCGCCACCCCAGTCTCCGGATAAGTGGCCAAGAGCAAGGATTCTGGCGACTTCACCATCCGCGCGAATCCCGATTCCATTCATCCCGGTGCCACAGATCACCCCGACCGCATTAGGCGACTCGGTGCCAGCGCGCAGCAATGCAAAGACGTCGTTGTCGGCGGTTACTGACCGTGCCCCCCATGAGGTCGCGCGCAGTCGCGCTGCCATCTCGACTGATTCCTGCGGCAGATCCAGCGCCGTGAGGTAACAGCCAGCGTGGATGACATCACTTGGACTCGAGCCTGCGGCTGCCATGGCGGCTTGCACCGACTCGTCGAGAACCGTGAGGGCTAAGTCGAGTCCAATTTCGTGGTGTGACGATCCTGGGCCACGGTGCCTACCGAGCACTTCGCCCGTTTCGACGTCGACGATCGCCACATCGGTCTTGCTGCCACCGCCGTCAATTGCTACGACGACTGGCACACGTGGTTGCTTGGTCATCGAGCCCAGCCAAGGTGTTCTAAATTCCCGGCGATGAGTGAGTCAGCGAGTTGGCAGGCGATGTCGTACTGGCCGATGAGGGGATGCGCCAGTAGCGCTCTGATAACTCGATCGCGGCTGCCGTGCAGGGCGGCATCGAGGGCAAGATTCTCGTAGGCCGACACGTGTGCGATGAGCCCTGAGTACAGCGGGTCAAGGGGTGCGACCGGTCGGGGTGTGGCGCCGTTAGAGGTGACATCGCATGGCACCTCAATGACGGCATCATCAGGAAGGAACTCGAGAGTGCCGTTATTGCGTACATTCGCCACATGCATTGCGGCCTGGTCTGGCCCGCCTAGCAAGGATGCGATCAGGGCAACTGCGGCCTCGGAGTAGTAGGCGCCGCCGCGCTGCTCGAGCAAAGCGGGCTTGGCGACGAGCGCTGGATCCGCGTACATCTCAAGGAGTTCGCGCTCTATCAACTTGACCGCTTCAGCGCGTGTTCCGGTGGCGCGCAGTTCATCGACAACCTGATCGTGCGCGTAGAAGTACCGCAGGTAATACGACGGGATCGCGCCGAGCAGATCAAGCACTGGCCGAGGGAGTTCGAGTTCGTCGGCCAAGTCGTCGCTGTGTTCGGCCAGGATTTGGGGCAAGACGTTGGTGCCGTTGACGGTGACATCGCGAATCCAGGTGAGGTGGTTTAGACCTACGTGACCGAGTTCGACTTCGTTCGGCGCCACATTGAGGTACTGCGCGAAGCGACGTTGGAACCCGATCGCGACGTTGCACAAGCCCACTGCTCGATGCCCATGCTCAAGCAGTGCGCGAGTGACAATCCCCACCGGATTGGTGAAGTCAACGATCCAGGCGTCGCTGGCCCTCTTGCGCACCGTCTCGGCGATGTCGAGGACGACGGGAACCGTACGCATCGCTTTGGCGAGGCCGCCAGCGCCCGTGGTCTCTTGCCCAACGCAGCCACATTCGAGTGGGAACGATTCGTCTCTGGCGCGGGCGTCCTGTCCACCGACTCGTAGTTGCAGCAGCACTGCGCTGGCACCTTCGATTGCGGAGTCACGGTCGGAGGTCAGTGACAGTCGCGTTGTCGCACCCCGCTTGTCGAGGATCCGTTGGGCGAATGCACCGACAACTGCCAGGCGCTCGGTCGCTGGGTCGAACAGCACCAGTTCGGAAACGTCGAGGATGTCGTTAAGCCTTGCCAGCCCGTCAACGAGTTCCGGCGTATAGGTCGAGCCGCCTCCGACAACCGTAAGCTTCACGCGCTCAACCCTTCACGCCGGTAAGAGTGATGCCTTCGACGAAAACCTTCTGGGCGAAGAAGAAGACGACGAGTACGGGCCGCATCGCTAGCAGCGTGGCTTCCATCGTCAGATTCCACCGCACTTGGTACAGGTTACGGCCGAGTCCACTCCGTAAGGAGATCGGCGAGTTGTTGGGATTATCGATGGTTTGCAGGACCGGACAGTAGACGTCATTCCATCACAGGAGCA
Source organism: uncultured Actinomycetes bacterium (assembly GCA_903918645.1). GTDB lineage: Bacteria > Actinomycetota > Actinomycetes > S36-B12 > CAIYMF01 > Longivirga. Next base: position 18,581 of record CAIXFH010000004.1, read on the forward strand.
GCATGGACAGCGCGGTTGTCGCGATACCGGGCGTGGCCGTCGGCGGTCAGAGGATGACGACCGAGCGAAGTACTTCACCGCGGTGCATCTTGTCGAACGCCGCCTCGACATCGACGAGCCCGATCTCCTCTGAGACAAAGCGGTCGAGTGGTAGGCGCCCCTGCATGTACAGGTCGATCAGCATCGGGAAGTCACGAGCGGGCAGGCAGTCGCCGTACCAACTCGACTTGAGCGACCCACCACGACCGAAGACGTCGATGAGTGGGAGTTCGAGGCGGGCTGCTGGGTCGGGTACGCCGACCAGGACGACAGTTCCGGCTAGGTCGCGCGCGTAGAAGGCGGTCTCGTACGTTTCGGGACGGCCGACGGCATCGACAACGACGTCAGCGCCGTGCCCATCGGTGAGTTCGCGAATCGCGTCAACGGCATTGCGCTCACGAGAGTTGACGGTGTGGGTCGCGCCGAAGTCCTTGGCCCACGCCAACTTACGGTCGTCGATATCGACCCCGATGATGATGCGAGCTCCGGCCAGACGAGCTCCCGCGATGGCTGCATCACCCACGCCGCCGCACCCGATTACCGCAACGGAGTCTCCACGGGAGACGTTTCCGGTGTTGAGCGTGGCACCGAGGCCAGCCATCACGCCACAGCCGAGTAGGCCCGCCACCTGAGGTGAGGCGGCGCGGTCGACCTTCGTGCATTGGCCGGCGGCAACCAGGGTCTTGTCGGCGAAGGCTCCGATGCCCAATGCTGGGCTCAGCGCGGTTCCATCTTCGAGGGTCATCGGCTGGCGAGCGTTGTGGGTGTTGAAGCAGTACCACGGCCGGCCGCGTCGGCAGGCGCGGCAGTCGCCGCATACGGCACGCCAGTTCAGGATCACATAGTCACCTGGCGCTAGGTGGGTGACGTCATCGCCGACGGCTTCGACATAACCTGCGGCCTCGTGGCCAAGTAGGAACGGGAAACTATCGTTGATCGCACCTTCGCGATAGTGCAGGTCTGTGTGGCAGACACCGCACGCGGCGATGCGCACCTTGGCCTCGCCTGGGCCGGGGTCGGGGATGACGATGGTTTCCAGGGTGACGGGGGCACCCTTCTCGCGAGCAACGACTCCGCGCACATTCTCCGACACGACACTGCCTTCCGATTCGCAGACGACTGACTCGTCGACAGCCTAGGAGGCCGGGCCTGAGGTGGGTGCTGCGCCCCGGAGGGCCCAGGATTATGCGATCAGCCGGAGATCAAAGATTCGTGCATGCGGTCCAGATGCGCATGAGTCGAGCCGCAGCAGCCGCCGATGATGTCGATCCCCAAGTCGCGCAGGGCGATCGTGTGTTGAGCCATGGTGTCGGGATCGGCGTCGTACAGGAAGCGATCCCCGACCAGGTGTGGCAAGCCAGCATTCGATTGAGCCACCAGCAGGAGGCCTTCGGGGCGCACGGCCACCATCGCGGCCATGATCTCCTCCATCTCCCCTGGCCCGCGACCGCAGTTGGCGCCGACTCCAGCAACGCCGAGTTCCGCGATTGCCGCTACCGCCTGCGCCGGGGTCACGCCCATCATGGTTCGCAGTTTCGTGTCGAAACTAAGGGTGACAAGTACGGGGAGCTCGGGTGCCACGACGCCCGCTGCTCGCACTGCCGCTGCAACCTCGTCGAGGTCGCTCATCGTTTCGATCAAGACGAGGTCGATACCGCCGGCAACGAGTCCGCGAAGTTGTTCTTCAAACAGTGCCTGCGCGTCGTCGGGGGTGAGAATGCCCATGGGTTCGAGCAATTCACCAGACGGGCCAATGTCACCAGCGACGAGCGCGCCGAACGGTTCGGCTGCTCGCCTGGCAATCTCCGCACCAGCTCGGTTGAGCTCCTCCACGCGCTCGCCGAGTCCGTGCATGTCCAAGCGTGGACGGGATCCACCGAAGGTGTTGGTGGTGACAATGTCAGCCCCAGCCTCGAGGTAGCCCGTGTGGATTGCGATCACGGCGTCCGCGTTCTCGACGTTCCAGAGTTCGCCAGCTCCACCTGGTTCGATTCCCGCGTCTTGCAGCATTGTTCCCATCGCTCCGTCGAACAGGAGGTGGTTACTGGCGGCGAGTCGATCGGTGAGTGCGCTCATGACAGAACCGTAGAGGACATCCCCTGGCCTGGTCACCTCTCGCCAGGGCCAAAGTGACCCGTCTCACGCTGTTCCACCTGCGGTTGCGAGTGCTTGATCACTAGCTCGTTTGCTTGCAGGCACATGAAATCCTTTGCTAGCGTTCGCGGGTCACCCAACTGGGAGACATTTTTTTATCACCTGCGGCGCACTAGGAGTCACGATGAGTTTTGGCCAGGCAGTTACGACATGTCTGCAGAAGTACGTTGGCTTCAGTGGCCGGGCCCGGCGTAGCGAGTACTGGTACTTCGTCCTGTTCGCGATCATCGTTGCGATCATCGCGGCCGTTCTTGACGGCGTCTTCAACTTGCGCACAGTGAGCGCGGCTGGTCAGAAAACTGGGTGGATATCGGTCATCGCTGGCCTCGCTTTGGTTCTGCCGAGCATCGCCGTCACCATGCGACGTCTGCACGACACTGGCCGCTCAGGTTGGTGGTGGCTCGTTTCCGCGCTCTGCGGCATCGGCGCGATCATTGTGTTCTTCTTCTGCCTTGGCGATAGCCAGTCCGGCGACAACGCATACGGCGCCAACCCCAAGAACGCCTGATCTAGCGGGTTCGGGGGCGTCGTCCCGATATCCGATTCGTCACCGCCTCGGCGGCCGCCACTACGGCGGCTCCGAGGCGGTCGCGTTTTCCGCCGACAACAGCGTCCGTGAAAGTCACCGAGACCGAGGCAAGCGGCCGGCCTCCGTGGTCGAACACGCAGGCAGCAACCGACGCGAAGCCGAGGGTCACCTCACCGACTTCGTTAGCCCAGCCTCGCTCGCGCTCGACCCTGAGTCGTTCGCGCAATTCGCGCAGTGATGATGGACCTGCCGAGGTTCGATGTGAGAAGGCCACACTTGATGGATACAGCGCGCGCACCTGCGCTGCTGGTAGGTGAGCAAGCATGGCTCTGCCGCTGGCAGTGAGATGAGCTGGGAGCCGCACCCCGATGTCGGTGATCAGGGTCAGCGCAGTTTGCGGTTGCTCCTTAAGCAGGTACACGGTCTCTGATCCCTGCAGGATGCCCAGGTGCGCGGTCTGGGTCGTTTCGCGCACGAGTTGGGCAAGAACTGGTCGGGCCAAACGTTCCAGGGGCTCGTGCCGTAGATAGGCCGAACCGATCTCGAATGCTGCGACCCCTAAACCGTAGGTCCGTTCCTCAGGGAAGTGCACGATGAAGTCGGCGTCACCGAGTTCGTTCAGCAGGTGGTATGTCGTCGATCGTGGGATGCCAACATCGCGCGCGATCGCCGCCGCACCTACCGGCCCTGGACGTGAGGCCAGGTAGCTCAAGATCGCCAAAGTCTGCCGTGCGGCGGGCACCTTGCCGACCATGCTCACCTCAGTCACATTGTCTGGGATTACAGACGCTAACGCGCACCGGGTACCTGCGCAATACAGGTGGAACCGCTGGAATGTGCACATGGCCGAGTCGGCTCGACTCGGTGGCTGCGCTGCATCCTCAGGAGTTGTCATGACCATCACCCCTTCTGTGCCCGGCCCCCGTCCCGTACGTGCCGCCCGAGGCACCGAGCTCAGCACTTTGGGCTGGCCGCAGGAGGCCGCGCTGCGTATGTTGCAGAACAACCTCGACCCTGAGGTCGCCGAGCATCCCGACAAGCTGGTTGTATACGGCGGCACGGGAAAGGCGGCCCGCGACTGGGCGTCCTTTGATGCACTCGAGCGCACGCTACGCACCCTTAAAGGCGACGAGACCATGCTCGTCCAGAGTGGTCGTCCGGTCGGAGTCTTCACAACCCATGAGTGGGCCCCGCGTGTCCTACTCGCGAACTCCAATCTGGTCGGCGATTGGGCCAACTGGGAGGAGTTTCGACGCCTCGAGCACCTTGGCCTCACGATGTATGGACAGATGACCGCAGGCTCGTGGATCTACATCGGTACTCAGGGCATCTTGCAGGGCACCTTCGAGACGTTCGCGGCGGTTGCTGAGCAGCACTTCAACGGCACTCTTGCCGGAACGATCACCTTGACCGCAGGGGTTGGCGGGATGGGCGGCGCACAGCCGCTTGCCGTAACCATGAACGACGGTGTCGCGATCTGTATCGATTGTGATCCCTCGCGCATCGCGCGACGCATCGATCACGGATATCTCGACGTCCTCGCCCGCAACATCGATCATGCGCTCGAGCTCGCGGTGCAGGCTCGTGATGCGCGCAACGGCCTGTCGATCGGGCTGCTCGGCAACGCCGCAGACCTTCTGCCGCAATTCCTTGCGATGGATGCGCCCATCGATATCGTCACCGATCAGACCTCGGCTCATGACCCGCTGTCATACCTGCCGCAGGGCATCGACTTCGACGACATGGAGGCCTATGCCAAGAAGGACCCAGCAGAATTCACTAACCGCGCGCGCGAATCGATGGCCAGGCATGTCGAGGCAATGGTCGGATTCATGGACAAGGGTGCCCAGGTGTTCGACTACGGAAACTCGATTCGTGGTGAGGCCAAGATCGCTGGATATGCTCGCGCTTTCGACTTCCCCGGCTTTGTGCCCGCCTACATTCGCCCGCTCTTCAGTGAAGGCAAAGGGCCATTCCGCTGGGCAGCGCTTTCGGGAGATCCAGCCGACATCGCCGCTACTGACCGCGCAATCTTGGAGTTGTTCCCCGACAACGCCAACCTGCAGCGTTGGATCCCGTTAGCCCAAGAGCGCGTGCACTTTCAGGGGCTCCCGGCTCGCATCTGTTGGCTCGGTTATGGCGAACGTCATCTCGCTGGTCTTCGCTTCAACGAGATGGTTGCCTCGGGCGAACTGAAGGCTCCGATCGTGATCGGCCGCGATCACCTCGACTGTGGATCGGTTGCCTCTCCATATCGGGAGACCGAGTCGATGCTCGATGGCTCGGATGCCATTGCCGACTGGCCCCTGCTCAATGCGATGGTCAACGTCGCATCGGGTGCGTCGTGGGTGTCGATTCACCATGGTGGTGGGGTCGGAATTGGTCGTTCGATTCACGCAGGTCAGGTCGCGGTGGCCGATGGGACCGACTTGGCTGCGCAGAAGTTGGAGCGCGTATTGACCAACGATCCTGGTATGGGTGTCATTCGGCACGTCGACGCGGGCTATGAACGCGCGACCGAGGTCGCCGATGAGCGTGGCGTGCGCATCCCTATGCGCGAGCATGTCTGACGTGAGCCCTTCGCTGCTCGTCGACAACATCGGCGAACTCGTCACCAACGACCCGCACGTTGGGGCGTCGACGCTCGGCATCATTCGCGATGCCGCAGTGCTGGTCATCGACGGCAGCGTTGCCTGGATAGGCAAGTCTGGCCAAGCACCGGCAGCCGATGACGTCGTGCGCGTCGATGCTGCGGGCTCCGCGGTGATCCCTGGCTTCGTCGACAGTCACGGTCACTTGGTGTTCGCTGGTGATCGGGCCAACGAGTTCGCAGCTCGGATGGCGGGGCAGGCATACAGTGCCGGCGGGATTGCCTCCACCGTGCGTGCCACTCGTTCGGCCACGGATGCCGAACTCGAAGCAAACGTCGTTCGCCTTGTCACTGAAGCGAATGCGAGCGGCACCACCACTGTCGAATGCAAGTCCGGCTATGGCTTGTCGGTGCACGATGAGGCGCGTTCCCTGAGAGCGGCGGTGGGTCACACCGATGAGATCACCTATCTCGGGGCGCATGTGGTGCCAGCCGATTTCATCGGGCGTGCTGACGACTACGTGGCGCTCGTGGTGGGCGAGATGCTCGACGTCTGCGCGCCGCTAGCTGGCTGGATCGACGTGTTCTGCGACCGCGGCGCGTTCGACGTAGATCAGGCGCGAGCCATCTTGCAAGCAGGAATGGAGCGGGGCTTGCGACCGCGCATTCACGCCAACCAGTTGCAGCACGGCCCAGGGGTACAACTCGCAGTTGAGCTCGATGCTGCATCGGCCGATCACGTCACACATCTCGACGATGCCGACATCGATGCGCTCGCCGGATCGAACACCGTCGCAACGTTGTTACCCGGTGCCGAGTTCTCCACGCGATCGGCATACCCCGACGCACGTCGCCTACTAGATGCGGGTGTAACGGTTGCACTTGCAGCTGACTGCAATCCAGGTTCGAGCTACACCACGAACATGCCGTTCTGCATCGCGCTGGCAGTCCGTGACATGCGGATGACTCCTGGCCAGGCAGTGTGGTCGGCTACCGCAGGTGGAGCCCGCGCGCTTCGTCGTACCGATGTCGGTTCACTGCTCGTTGGTTCGCGCGGCGACCTAGTGATCCTTGATGCGCCAAGTCACATTCACCTTGCCTACCGCCCCGGAGTTCCACTCGTGCGCCAGGTTTGGCGTGCGGGTGTGGCTGTGCACTGATCCATGATGACGACCAAGGAGTCCCAATGTCAGTGTCTGTAGCCTCGGAGATCGTGCTTGATGATCACGGTGTGACCATCGACGACGTGGTCGCGGTTGCGCGTGGCAACGCTCGCGTGGTCATCTCTGCCAATGCGCGAGTGGGTATCGCTGCCACGCGGGCGCATGTTGAAGAACTCGCTGCTGGGGCCGAGCCAAAGTATGGGATTTCCACCGGATTTGGCGCCCTGGCCAACCGGCACATCACACCGGAGCTGCGGGCGCAGTTGCAGCGCTCACTCATCCGGTCCCACGCGGCGGGCATGGGTGCGCCCGTCGAGCGCGAGGTCGTCCGAGCCCTGATGTTCCTCCGGCTTAAGACACTTGCGTCCGGACGTACTGGGGTGCGGCCGCTACTCGTCGACACTATGGCTGCTGTTCTCAACGCCGGCATCACACCAGTTGTCTACGAGTTCGGATCGCTCGGCTGCAGTGGCGACCTCGCTCCGCTCTCGCACTGCGCACTTGTGTTGATGGGCGAAGGCACCGCCACGGGCCCCGACGGCGTCGAGGCAGATTCGGCGATGTTGCTGAAGGCGGCGGGCATCGAACCAGTGGTACTCGAGGCCAAGGAGGGCCTAGCGCTGATCAATGGCACCGACGGAATGCTCGGCATGTTGTGCCTTGCGATCGTTGACCTCGAGGAACTCTGCGATGTTGCCGACATCACCGCAGCGATGAGTGTTGAAGCGTTGCTCGGCACCGATCGAGTTTTCGCACCGGATCTGCATGAGCCACTTCGTCCCCATCCGGGGCAGGCTCGTTCCGCCGCGCGGATGTTTGCCGCCCTCGCAGGCTCGGCGATCGTTGCCTCGCACCTTGACGGCGACACTCGTGTCCAGGATGCGTATTCGCTGCGGTGTGCGCCGCAGGTCGCTGGGGGAGCGCGCGACACGATCACCCATGCACGGCTCGTTGCCGGTCGCGAGCTCGCTGCATCGATCGACAATCCGGTGGTGCTGCCTGACGGGCGGGTCGAGTCGAACGGCAACTTCCATGGTGCGCCCGTCGCCTACGTTCTGGACTTTCTCGCGATCGTGTCTGCCGATTTGGGCTCTATCGCTGAGCGCCGCACTGATCGGCTACTCGACAAGGCACGCTCGCACGGGTTGCCAGCTTTTCTGGCCGATGATCCGGGCGTCGATTCCGGTCTGATGATCGCGCAGTACACGCAAGCTGCCTTGGTCTCGGAGAACAAGCGTCTCGCGGTTCCGGCGTCGGTAGATTCGATTCCCAGTTCTGCGATGCAAGAGGATCACGTGTCGATGGGTTGGTCGGCTGCACGCAAGCTACGTCACTCCGTCGACAACCTTCGACGCATACTCGCGATTGAACTTGTCGCGGCAGCCAGAGGCATAGAACTGCGTTCCCCGTTGACTCCCTCGCCTGTGACAGGCGCTGTGGTCAGGGCATTGAGACGGACTGTTCCGGGGCCAGGCACTGATCGCTATCTTGCTCCTGAGCTCTTCGCGGCCGAGACCTTCTTGCAGCAAGGTGGTATGTCGTTAGCGCTTTCCGAAGCTGGCGAACTCCTTTAGGCGGTGCGTCAGTGGCCGAGGTCTGGCGGCGCGGATTCGCGATTCACAGCACAGCGCACTGACCGACCGATACTGTTATGACGCTCTCGCAGAGGGCTTATCGACCTACCTTTACCCGTGAGGATCCTCATGCTGACCCCCTTTATCGCCAACGCAGCAGATGCGACCGACCTAACTGACTGGGGACCACTCGCGACCGCGCTCGGCGCGCCGATGCATCAGTCGGGCGTCTACATGCACGAAGGGCCTGGCATCGAGTCGGGCATCTGGCAGTGCACTCCAGGCTTGTCTCGCTGGGAGTTTGCGACCAATGAGTTCATCCACGTGCTCTGGGGCGCGATGACGGTGACACATGACGGCGAAGACCCGGTCGAGGTTTCTGCCGGCTCCACGGTGCTGTTCGCCAAAGGCTGGTCTGGCACTTGGGAGATTACCGAGACCATCCGCAAGGTGTTCGTCGTCTTCTAATCGAGACGATTAGGCCTTGATCCTGGAGTTGCTGGGGTCATACAAGGGGCGCAGCGACGCGCGCGCCGGCCAGATGCGATCCGCGATCTCCACCGTCCACACGCCCGACTCGATCCAGTCGTTGTCGATGGGGACGTCGGCTTCGAGCATTGCCAGGCCCACTGCTCCGCCTAGCGTGAATCCGTACGAAGCGGCGCGTAGGTATCCGACAGCGACGCCGTCTCGGCGAACAACCTCGGCGTGGAACATCATCGGTTCGGGGTCGGTCACCAGGATTTGGACTAGGCGCTGTCGCATCGGCCCTTCTGCCTTCCGTGCGATGACTGCCTCGCGTCCGATGAAGCCACCGGGCTTATCGAGGTCGACTGCAAACCCGAGCCCGACGTTGAGTACCGAATCGGTGTTGTCGATGTCGTGGCCATAGTCGCGGTACGCCTTTTCCAAGCGCAGGCTCGAGAGTGCCTTGAGGCCAGCATGACGCAGGCCGAACGCCGGACCTGCTGCAACGAGCAGGTCGTAGACGTGCACTGCCTGTTCAGCAGGCACGAACAGCTCGTAGCCGATTTCGCCGACATATGTGATGCGAGTGCAGAGTGCCCGGCCGAAGCCGAGGTCGATTTCGCGGGCGGCACGGAACGGGAACGCGTCGTTGGACATGTCGGCGCTGGTCACTGCCGACATAAGTTCGCGTGATCGTGGCCCCTGGACGTTGATCTGGGCGTATGCGCCTGTGATGTCGGTGACGAACGCTTGGTACCCGTCGAGATTTCGGCGTAGGTGCGTTTCGACGTGACGGTGCGCCGTGTCGGAAGCGACCACCCAGTACTTGTCATGGGCCAACTTCGTGACGGTGAGGTCAGCCTCAAGCTTGCCCAACTCATTGAGCCATTGGGTATAGGTGATGACACCGGACTCGCCGTCGACACTGTTGGCTGAGATCCAGTTCAACCGAGTACCTGCGTCAGGACCTTGTACGAGGAACTTCGCCATGAACGACATGTCCATGAGGATCACGTCTTTGCGGGCTGCGTGATGCTCGGCCTCCCAATGCGCAAACCAGTCAGGCCGGCCCCATGTGAGCGCACCGTGCACTGGCGAAACCCCTTCTGGTGCATACCAACCCGGGCTCTCCCAGCCGCTGACATCCCTGAAGTTTGCGCGCTGTGCTTCGAGCCGATGATGGATGGGCGACAACTTGGCGCCGCGTGCGGTCTCCATCGAGTAGTCGGGGTAGTGGCACGCGTATACGCGACCCAGGCTCTCGACCGTGCGGCTTGCCCGGTACTCAGGGTTGCGCTGATAGGTGTGTAGGCGATCGATGTTCATACCGGTGATGTCTATGTCTGCGTGACCCGTAGTGATCCAATGCGCCATTGCCCGGCCAAGCCCACCGCCGGTCAGGATGCCGATTGAGTTCAAGCCGGCCGCGACAAAGTAGTTGCGCAGTTCGGGTGCCTCGCCAACCACTGGGGCGAGATCGGGGGTGAAGCTCTCGGGGCCGCAGAAGAACTTGCGGACGCCCACCTCCTTTGAGATGGGGATTCTGCTCATCGCCGCATCGAGGTATGGGGTCATCCGATCCCAGTCAGGAGGTATTTCGCCGAAGGAGAATGACTCTGGAATTCGTTCGACGTTCCATGGCGCGCACACAGCCTCGAACAGGCCAACCATCAGCCCGCCACCTTCCTCGCGGAAGTAGCCGAAGTTCGCGGGATCTTCCAACACGGGGAACGACTTGTTGATTGAGTCGAACTCCTCGGTGATCAGGTAGTAGTGCTCGGCCGCTTGCAGCGCGATGTTGACCCCGGCCTGCTCGCCGAGTTGCCGCGCCCACATCCCCGAGCAGTTCACGACGTACTCAGCCTCTATAGCGCCGTACGCGGTCGTGACGCCTGTAACTGCGCCCGACTTGGTCGTGACCCCGGTTACCGGTACCCCCTCGATGACCGTGACGCCCTTCATCCGCGCGCCCTTTGCCAGGGCCATGGTGACGTCGACCGGATTGACCCGGCCGTCCTCCGCGACGTAGAAGCCAGCGAGTACGTCATCCACGCGCGCTATAGGGAATAACTCACCTACCTCTCGCGCCGAGATCTCATGGACGTCGACCCCGCAGTAGCGGTTGAAGGCCGACACTCGTCGGTACTCCTCAAGACGGCCCGGATCCGTTGCGATCTCAATGAACCCGACGGGCATGAATCCGGTGGATTGTCCGGTCTCGGCCTCGAGCCGCGAGTACAGATCGCGGGTGTATTTACGGAACTCAGTTGAGGTCTCCGAGGTCGACCCGAAGGTGACCATGAGCCCAGCGGCATGCCAGGTAGTGCCGGAGGTGAGTTTGTCCCGTTCGAGGAGCACCACATCGGTCCAGCCCTGATCCGCCAAGTGATAGGCGACCGAGGATCCGATCACTCCACCACCGATGACGACGACGCGGGCACGTGCGGGGAGACCTGGATCTGCCATGCCGGGAAGCGTACGCGCAGGCACCCAGATGTGGGTGTAGGCCGAAGTTCTGGTTCCGTGACTGTCGGCTGCCGTTGGCGCCGCCTAGCCCGGACACAACGAAACCCCGCCTCGGGGGGGGGTGAGGCGGGGCTTCGGTAAGTGGAGCTATCCGGGGGGATGCTTGCCCCACTTGCGGGTTGAGTCGAGAAGTTCCTCCGGGGGGGGGTGGGGGTACTTCTCGCCTCTGTCGTCTAAGAAGACCATCCGACGTGGACCTCTCCAAAGCCGCAAGATGGGCCAATCATTGGCTCACGAATGCCGGCGCAGCGTCGCTACAGTGCCGACACGGGCTGGCAATGCCACGGGAATGCGCCGTTCGGGCGAATCAGCCCGGCCAATTTCCTGACGGCATCAGATGCGCTAGGCGCAGCTCGGGCTTACAGATCTGGGTGTGGCGGCGCAACGGGGGGACGTCGGCCGGTCTCTGTCTCCCAGGTCGACAGTTGCTGCTCGAGCGCCTTCATCAACTCGATCACGTGGGTGGGCGGCATCCGGATCCGGGCGCTGACCACGAGGTCCTGGACGATGGTTGAGGCGTCGTCGATCTGCTCAACCCGAGCGGGGCCGCGGGCTGAGAGGAAGTCGATGACCAGTGATTCCGGGGTATGCCACACGGAGGCGAAGTCAGCGGGAACGCCGACCACATGCTCGGTTGGCAATTCGATTTTGTGGGTGCGCGGCAGTTGGGTAGGGACCTCATCCATACCGCCGACCGTACCTCTCGTGCGTGCCTTGAACGAGGATCTCGCCAATGTCGCAAAACCAAGCATGGTGTTCAGGGCGGGAACGTGGGTATGCTAGGCGGTGGTTGCAGTACTTCGTTCGTACTGGAGGCCAAGGGTGGGGTTTCTCCACTTGAGGTGTCCGCGCAAGACACGTCCCCATGGGCAGGTCTGGACGGCGACGGCAAGCAGCCCAGACCGGGTAAAGCGCACGGTCTGTACCGTCCCCATGAGGAGACAAGTAATGGCGCAAGGCACTGTCAAGTGGTTCAACGCGGAGAAGGGCTACGGCTTCGTATCTCCCGATGACAGCGACACGGACGTATTCGTCCACTTCTCGGCGATCCAGGGCAACGGCTACCGTTCGCTCGAGGAGAACCAGCGTGTTGAGTTCGAAATCGGTACTGGCCAGAAGGGCCCGCAAGCCGAAAACGTCCGCGCAATCTGATTTAGTTCAGAGCGCACTGTAAGTGCCCGTCCCGGTTCTCCGGGGCGGGCACTTGCCTTTTCATTGCGTTTGCAACGCGCCGGGTTGATTCTTGTGCGAGTGATGTGAATCACCGGATTCGCTCGGATGCCCCCATGTTGCTTGTGCCTTTCATCACAAAGACCCCTCAGAAAGTCAGAAGCGGGATTCGGCGACTGGGAATGGGGGCATTCTTAGTGCACTCTTCGAGGTACTTGCGCAACATCCAGGCGATAGGACAGTGCAGTCATGTCGGTTATTTCAGGTCTTGAGAACCCACCAACTCGCAACAAGAAGTTGCTTGAGTGGGTGGAAGAAGTTGCGGCGCTTACTCAGCCCGACCGCGTCGAGTGGGCCGATGGCTCACAGGACGAGTGGGACCGGCTGAGCGCTCTGTTGGTCGAGACGGGCACGTTCGTCCAACTCAACCCGCAGATTCGCCCGAACTCGTTCTTGGCTCGCTCCAACCCCAGTGATGTGGCGCGGGTCGAGGACCGGACTTTCATCTGTTCGCTCGACCAGCAGGACGCAGGCCCCACTAACAACTGGGCCGACCCAGTCGAGATGCGACAGAACCTCAAGGGTCTGTTCGCTGGCTGCATGCGCGGTCGCACGATGTACGTCGTGCCTTTCTCGATGGGTCCGCTCGGGTCGCGCATCTCGCAACTCGGTGTCGAGCTCACCGATTCGCCTTACGTCGTGGTCAACATGCGGATCATGACCCGCATGGGCCAGGCGGCACTGGACCTCATCGGTGAAGACGGCGATTTTGTACCGGCCTTGCACTCGGTTGGGCACCCACTGCTTGATGACGCACCCGATGTTGCCTGGCCGTGCAGCGAGACCAAGTACATCGTCCACTTCCCCGAGACTCGCGAGATCTGGTCCTACGGATCGGGCTACGGCGGAAACGCGCTACTTGGCAAGAAGTGCTTCGCCCTTCGTATCGCCTCGGTGATGGCTCGTGATGAAGGCTGGCTCGCCGAACACATGCTCATCTTGAAGATCACGCCGCCCAGCGGCGAGGTTAAGTACGTCTCGGCCGCGTTCCCATCCGCCTGCGGCAAAACCAACCTCGCCATGCTCGAGCCGACCTTGGCCGGCTGGAAGGTTGAAACCATCGGCGATGACATCTGCTGGATGCGCTTCGGCGAAGATGGTCGCCTATACGCGATCAACCCCGAGGCCGGATTCTTCGGCGTTGCGCCCGGCACCGGAATGGCCACTAACGCCAACGCGATCAAGTCGCTCACCGCCAACTGCATCTACACCAACGTCGCGCTTACCGATGACGGCGATATCTGGTGGGAGGGCCTCACCGACGACGCGCCCGCGCATCTCGTCGACTGGAAGGGCAACGACTGGACCCCAGCCGGCGGCGAACTTGCAGCGCACCCCAATGCTCGATTCACCGCCCCTGCGGGGCAGTGTCCGTCGATCGCGCCAAACTGGGAAGATCCTGCGGGCGTACCCATTTCGGCGATCCTCTTTGGTGGTCGACGCGCTACCAACGTGCCGCTGGTCAATGAGTCCTTCGATTGGGAGCACGGCGTCTTCCTAGGCGCAACCATTGCCTCGGAGAAGACCGCAGCCGCAGAGGGCACGGTTGGCGAACTGCGCCGCGACCCGTTCGCGATGCTGCCGTTCTGCGGTTACAACATGGCCGACTATTGGGGTCACTGGCTCTCGGTTGGTAAGGCGACTTCGCCTGAGAAGCTGCCCAAGATCTACCAGGTGAACTGGTTCCGCAAGGACGTCGAAGGTAACTACATCTGGCCGGGCTATGGCGAGAACAGCCGGGTTCTTGCCTGGATCATCGATCGACTCGAAGGCACTGCTCCGGCCCAGGAAACTCCAATCGGTCGGCTGCCTGTCGAGGGCGGCCTCGACGTCTCAGGTATGGATCTTGCCGACGACGTCCTCGCTGAGCTCTTCGCGGTCGATGCGCACTCGTGGGTGGCTGAGGCCGACCTCACAGCCGAGTACTTCACTCAGTTCGGTGACCGGGTGCCATCGCAGATGTACGCGCAACTCGACTCACTCAAAGCGCGCCTTCAGTAGGTTCGCATCGCGGCGGCCAGCTTTGGTCGGAGGCGGTCTTAGTCGCCGATCGTGGCGACCAGGACCGCCTTTGTCGTGTGCAGGCGATTTTCAGCCTGGTCGAAGGCGATGTTTATGTTGGATTCGAAGACGTCGTGGGTGACCTCGAGCCCATCGGTCATCCCGGTCTTGGTCGCAATCTGTTGTCCCACGACTGTGTTCATGTCGTGGAATGCCGGCAGGCAGTGCATGAACTTCACGTCGTCGCGGCCCGTTGCCGCGAGCGCTGCCGCGTTAACTTGATAGGGACGTAGCAGGTCTATGCGCTCATCCCAGGTGTCGACCGGCTCGCCCATCGAAACCCAGACGTCGGTATGGACGAAGTCGGACCCGGCGAGGGCTTCAGCGGGATTCTCCGTGAGCAGAATGCGAGCTCCTGATGCAGCAGCCCGTTCCTGTGCGAGTGACTGGACGTTCGCCGAGGGCCACAGCGCGCGAGGCGCGGCAATGCGGACGTCAGCTCCCATGATTGCGCCCATGACCAGCAGCGAGTTACCCATGTTTGATCGCGCATCGCCCAGGTAGCAGTACACAATCTCATTGGCCGGCATGTTCGAGTGTTCGATCATGGTGAGGAAGTCGGCAAGCATCTGGGTTGGGTGCCAGTCGTCGGTGAGCCCGTTGTAGACCGGCACGTCGGAGTATTGAGCGAGTGTCTCGACGGTCTGCTGCGAACTACCGCGAAAGCCGATTGCGTCATACATGCGCGACAGCACTCGAGCAGTGTCGGCGGCAGATTCCTTGTGTCCGAGTTGGGATGAACTCGGATCTAAGTAAGTGACGTTTGCGCCTTGGTCGTAGGCGCTTACCTCGAGGGCGCAGCGTGTACGCGTTGAGGTCTTCTCGAAGATCAGCGCCATCGATCGCCCGATGAGCCGTCGCACTTCGGTGCCCGAACGCTTCTCGAGTTTGAGATCACGGGCTAGGTCAATGAGGTACTGGAGTTCGAGGCTGGTGAAGTCGACCTCCTTGAGGACGTCACGTCCACGAAGGTTGATCTGCTCTGCTCCCGAATTCACGGCATAAGCCTAGTGATGAGGCTGATCTAGAGGTTGGCCAGGTCTGGCGTGCCGCTCTCGCGGCAGGAGTGTGAGTTAGGTGAGTGTGAGTTAGCGGGCGAGCATCTCGTTGATGTAGTCGACGCCAGCCGCGCGAATGCCCTCACCCTTGTCGCGGCCAAACGTGGTCAACGTGGAACGTACGTAGATGCGCTCGCGCTCTTCTTCGGTGAGGCCACCCCACACGCCATACGGCTCGCGTGCCCGGATGGCGTAGTCGGCACATTCGAGACGGACTTCGCAGCGGCCACAGACAGACTTCGCGGCACGGTCACGACGCAGCCGGGACATTCCGCGTTCGTTTTGCGGGTGGAAGAAAAGCGCAGTATCGGCCTCACGGCAGGCGCCCTGCTCTTGCCAATCCCATGTCGCGTCGACTGGAACCTGTGCTAGCGGTTGTTGCGGCATTTCTTCTCCTTCAACAATCCAGACGGTCCACACACCAACTGGACGGTGAATCATTACGCCCTGTATGGAAATCTTCACTCGGTGTGGTGCTATTTGGGCATCGGCCATTCGGTGGACTTCCTGAGCCTTCCCGTTGGCGATTCACCCGTTTGGTGGATGCCGAGAGTCCAACGCACCGGTCGGATCGATAGAGGGCATGCTTATCCCGTGACACTTCTGCCGCTTGACCTACCGCTGGCACTCCCAGCGGCTGGCCGGTTGCTCGTCGCTGCGCCCTTGCTGATCGATCCAAACTTTGAGCGCTCGGTTCTGTTGCTCCTCGATCACGACGAAGAAGGAAGTTTGGGGCTCATCTTGAATCGGCCCTCAGCGGTGTACGTGGGGTCGGTTCTCCCGCCATGGGAAGGCCGGACGATCGGTACCGACGTCTTGTTCTCGGGGGGTCCAGTGGCCGACGACAGTGCCTTGGCGCTCGGCCTGCTGCCCGGCCCATTCGATGGGCCCGAACCAGATGGCTTCCGACGGGTAGCTGGTCCTTTCGGCCTCGTCGATCTTGACTGTGACCCTGACTCCGCACTGGCCGATCTCGAAGCGGTGCGCATCTTCGCGGGCTATGCCGGTTGGGGCGCCGACCAGTTGGCCGACGAGATTGCCGAGGGAGCCTGGTATGTCGTTGATGGAGGGCCGGTCGATGTCTTCGCCCCAGGGTCTGTCGACTTGTGGCAACGAGTATTACGACGTCAGCGTGGAGACCTAGCGTTCGTGGCGACACCGTCGGTCGACCCATCACTGAACTAATGCTGGGTATTGGTCGCGAGTAACTAGCATGGGCAGCATGACGACGCCGTTCGAGCCACAACACATGCCTGAGCCGGACACCTTCGGCGACACCATGGTCGAGGAACGTCCCGATACCTCTTTTGGTGATGGCGACCATGAGCGTTTCGCTCACTACGTCAAGAAGGACAAGATCATGGAGTCGGCCCTTTCGGGCCAGCCCGTGATCGCGCTGTGCGGCAAGGTCTGGGTGCCGGGCCGCGACCCGAACAAGTTCCCCGTTTGCCCTGACTGCAAACGTATATACGAAGGTCTCTTCCCTGCCCGTGACAGCGACGGGAAGAAGCCCTGACCGTCGAAGACGGAACGGGACTCAACGACGCGGGGGAGTCGCCGGCGCCGTCGCCGCCGTCCGCGCCACGGTCAGCACCGATACCGCTCTCTGGCCTGTTCGCGCCGGAATACCGGGCGTACACCATCGGCGTGATCGCCATGATGACCATGTTCGGCTTCGAGGGAATCGGCATTGCCACCGCGATGCCAGTCGTCGCCCAGGATCTGGGCGGGCTCAGCATGTATGCGTGGGCCTTCAATGGCTACCTCGTGTCGAGCCTGGTCGCGATGGTCATTGCTGGCGAATGGTGCGACCGAGCCGGCCCCAGGCTTCCGATGACAGTGGGCGCGACAGTTTTTGGGCTGGGTGCTTTTATCGCTGGTGCCGCGTGGAACATGCCAGTGCTCATTGGTGGCCGAGTTATTGAAGGCATTGGCGGTGGGCTGTGCATTGTCGCGGTCTATGTGATTTTGGGCCGCGCCTTTCCCGATGCGATCCGACCCCGAGCATTCACCTTGCTCTCGATGGCCTGGGTGGCTCCCTCGATCGTCGGCCCATTCGTCGCCGGCTTCTTGACTGATTACGTCTCATGGCGCCTGGTCTTCTGGCTTGTGGTTCCTTTCATCATTCCGGTGGTGCTGCTGGCGCAGCGCCTCGTCCGACTGGGTGGCGGAGCCGACGAGGCACCACCTCGGTGGAACCGGCTTATGTTCGCAGTTGCCGCTGCTACCGGGCTTGCGCTACTGCAAGAGGCTGGGGCTCGACGCGATGCGCTGGGAATCGCGCTAGCAATAGTCGCGCTGGCAATCTTGATCCCAGCCCTAAGCCGATTGCTACCGCACGGTGCCTTGTGGTTCGCCCCGGGCCTGCCCACGGTCGTCATGATGCGAGGCGTGCTAGCTGGCGCCTTCTTCGCGGGTGAGGCGTTTGTGCCGCTAGCGCTCCACACACTTCGCGGGGCATCGACAGCGCAGGCCGGACTGATCCTGACCGTTGGTGCGCTGGCGTGGGCGTTGGGATCGCAGACGCAGGGCCGTCTCTACGGGCGAATGCCTCGGGGACGTCTCGTCGAGATCGGTGCCACGCTCACGGCCACGTGCTTGTTACTGCTACCGCTGGCACTTGTTCCATGGCTCCCATTCTGGATCGCGGCAGTGCCTTGGTTCATTGGCGCGCTTGGCACGGGTATGTGCTTCGGAGTGATTGGCACGCTCACCTTAGAGATGTCTGATCCCGGCGATCAGGGTACGAACTCCGCGGCGGTGCAAGTGCTTGATTCCGTGGGATCGGTCGTCTGTATCGGCGTCGCTGGCGCGATCTTCGCCGGCGCCCACGCTGCCGATCACGTGTCCGCCTGGACCTTTGTGACCATGTGGTGGGTGATGGCAGCGGTGGCACTTGGTGGCGCGATTGCGGCCCGGCGGATCCCCGCGGCTGCCTCGTCCTAGCCTCGCGATAGCACGGGTGGACCGTGACACGCGCTACCACCCACCTACGCATGTCGGCCGGTAGACCTGCCTAGAGTCAGCGTCCTATGACTGCCTTCGCCGCCGCTAACGTCTCACCGGCATACCGACCTCCTCGCGGCTCTGCCGAACGACTACGCGCCTGGCAGCAGGCGGCGCTTGAGTCCTACCTTGCGCTCTCGCCGCGTGACTTCCTCACTGTGGCCACACCCGGCTCCGGCAAGACCACGTACGCGCTGCGGGTCGCCACCGAACTACTCGATAGCCGGGTAGTCGAGCGCATCATCGTGGTCGCTCCCACGGAGCACCTCAAGGCGCAATGGTCCGAGGCTGCTGCTCTGGTGGGGATCGTTCTTGACGCTGACTTCTCGGGCGCGAGGGGCACGACCAGTAGCGACTCCGCGGGCATCGCGGTCACCTATGCGGGAGTCGCGGCCAACCCGCTGTTGTTTCGCCGCAGGGTCGAAGACCGAAAGACCTTGGTCATCCTCGATGAGGTACACCATGCGGGCGATTCGATGTCGTGGGGTGAATCGGTACGGGAAGCCTTCGAGCCTGCCACTCGTCGCCTAGCGCTGACGGGCACCCCGTTCCGATCTGATGTCAATCCCATCCCCTTCGTGTCGTATGTGCCGGGGCCCGATGGCATTGCGCGAAGTGCTGCAGACCATGTCTACGGGTACGCCGAGGCGCTGCGCGATCGCGTTGTCCGTCCGGTGATGTTCCTTGCATACAGCGGGCGCATGAGATGGCGCACCCGCGCAGGTGACGAAGTCAGCGCTGACCTCGCGGGCGATCAGTCCAAGGACGTCACCCGACAGGCGTGGCGCACTGCGCTGGATCCGCAAGGCGAATGGATTCCGCAGGTGTTGCGTGCGGCCGATCGTCGACTCACTGAAGTTCGCAAGCATGTCCCGGATGCTGCTGGCTTGGTCATCGCCAGCGACCAAACGAAGGCTCGTGCGTACGCTCGCCAGTTGGAGGCGATCACTGGACGAAAGCCGGTAGTCGTGCTGTCCGACGACCCAAAGTCGGGCGAGCGCATCGCTAATTTCGGGTCCAGTGATGATCGTTGGATGGTCGCGGTTCGCATGGTAAGTGAAGGCGTCGACGTCCCTCGGTTCATGGTTGGTGTCTACGCCACGTCGGCCTCCACTCCGCTGTATTTCGCGCAAGCCGTCGGCCGATTCGTTCGAGCTCGACGTCGCGGCGAGACTGCGAGTGTCTTCTTGCCGAGTGTGCCCCTGTTGCTGCGTCTTGCTGGTGAACTCGAAGAGCAGCGTGATCATGTCCTGGGTCGCGTATACGACGGCATGTGGACCGAAGAAGATGCACTCATGGCGGCTGCATTAGCGCAACGCACCACCCCTGATCTGCTCGATGATCAGCTCTCTTTCGAGGCGTTGGAGAGTGAGGCGACCTTTGATCGGGTGCTCTTCGACGGTGGCGAGTTTGGCGCCGGGGTCACACCGGGAACGGTTGAGGAGGAGGACTTCCTTGGCATTCCCGGTCTTTTGGATGCCGATCAGGTCTCGGATTTGTTGCGATCGCGTGGCAGTCGGGTCAAGGTGGCGGCTGGTCAGCCGGTCGTCACGACCGTCGATATCTCGGCGCTGAAGCGCGAATTAGGCGACTGCGTAAAGGCCTATGCACGCCAAATGTCCTTGTCCCAAGCGACAATC
The DNA here is from genome assembly GCA_903918645.1 of uncultured Actinomycetes bacterium. Classification (GTDB taxonomy): domain Bacteria; phylum Actinomycetota; class Actinomycetes; order S36-B12; family CAIYMF01; genus Longivirga. Next base: position 38,619 of record CAIXFH010000004.1, read on the forward strand.
CACGCCGACCTACGTCGAATATGCGGGGGCCCCGAGGTGCCCCGTGCGAGTGCCGCCGAGCTTCGTCAGCGGGTCGATCGGGTGCGAACCTGGGCAACCACCCCGTCACGAAGAGGCCGCTGACTTTGACACAATGGTTCCAGCGTGCGAGGAAGGCTCGTGCGAGTTCTTCGGAGGCCCCCAATGCGTCGTTCACTTCTGTCTGCTGTCCCTCTAGTTGCACTGCTGCTCGCTGCATGCGGCTCGAGCGCGACTAGCGATCCAGGCTCGTCGTCACCAGCACCGGCATCGAGTGCGGCGAGTTCGCCGTCGGCCGATCCGTGTGCGCCTGCATCACTCGCGACTGTGACCGCCGGCAAGCTGACGATTGGCACCGACAAGCCGGCTTACCCGCCCTATTTCGTCGATGACACGCCATCCAACGGCAAGGGCTTCGAGTCTGCGGTGGCCTATGCCGTCGCTAAGCAGTTGGGCTACACCAACGATGCTGTCACCTGGACCGTCGTGCCGTTCAACAACTCCTATGCCCCAGGCAAGAAGAGTTTCGACTTTGACATCAACCAGATTTCGATCACGCCCGAGCGCGCGAAAGTTGTCACGTTCTCCGACGGCTACTACACCGTGAATCAAGCCGTGGTGTCGTTGACCACATCGAAGATCGCTGGCGCAAAGACTTTGGCCGAGTTGCAGGCCGCCAAGCTCGGCGCTCAGGTCGGTACGACTTCGCTCAAGTACATCCAGAATGACATCAAGCCAGCAGCGCAGCCGAGCGTTTTCAACGACAGCGCGGCAGCTACCGCGGCGTTGAAGAACGGTCAGATCGATGGCCTCGTTGTTGATCTCCCCACCGCCTACTACATCACGGCGGCTGAACTCGACAACGGCAAGATCGTCGGCCAGTTCCCCGGCGTCGCTGGTCCAGATGCCGAACAGTTCGGCATGCTGTTCCAGAAGGACAACCCGTTGGCCACCTGTGTCAACCAGGCACTCGCATCCTTGCAGGCGTCTGGCGACCTCCAGAAGATCCAGGATCAGTGGCTCGCAGGGGTCGACGCGCCGTACTTCGCTAGCTAACGGTTCGCCGGGGGCGGAGAGTGCGGGAGACTTCCCCCGTGACCCCCGTGACTCCAGACGTAGGCTCGCCGTACGTCGATCCAGTTCGTCGTGACCTGATGCACCGAAAGGCGCGTCGCGACGTCCTGGTCGCGTCGGCGAGCCTCGTCGCGTTCGTGGTTGTCGCGGTGGTGTTCGTCTCGACCGCACCGGGCTGGCCGACCGTGCAGGAGTTGTTCTTCAGCGGCGAGAGTTTCAGTGCATCAATCGGTGAGGTGCTTTCGGCGTTCTGGCTGAACGTCCGGATCTTCCTCATTGCCGAGCCAGCAATTCTCGTTCTTGCCCTTGCCATTGCACTTGTCCGTGGCACGTCAGCCCCGGTGATGTTCCCGCTTAGGGTTATCGCTGCTATCTACACCGACATCTTCCGCGGTATTCCGACCATCCTGTTGGTCTTGCTCTTGGGATTCGGAGTGCCAGCCCTCAATAGTGATGGCATCACCAACGAACCGCTTGTCTGGGGAACCGTCGCGCTGGTTCTGTCGTATAGCGCCTACGTCGCCGAGGTGTTTCGCGCAGGAATCGAATCGGTTCACCCTTCACAACGTTCCGCAGCGCGCTCGCTTGGCTTGTCGGCAAGTCAGACCTCGCGCTATGTCGTTCTGCCACAGGCCATTCGACGTGTCGTTCCACCGCTGCTCAATGACTTCATCTCACTTCAGAAGGACACCGCACTTGTGTCGGTAATCGGGCCGATCGAGGCATTGCGACAGGCGCAGATTGACTCGTCGTTCACCTTCAACTTCACTCCGTATGTCTGCGCCGCTCTTTTGTTCATAGCGCTTACTGTTCCGATGACCAGATTCGCTGATTGGCTTAACGCTCGCGCGGCCAAGCAGCGCAATGCTGGAGGCAGCGCATGACACATCCGCTGCTTGTTGTCGAGCAAGTACACAAGGCTTACGCGACGAACCCAGTTTTGCGTGGGATCGACCTCACGCTCGACAAGCATGAGGTTGTAGCGCTCATCGGAGCATCAGGATCGGGTAAGTCAACTTTGCTGCGATGTGTCAACGGCCTCGAGTCGATCGACGCCGGACGAATAGTGCTCGGGGGCACTGTCGAAGTCTCAGCGCTCGATGCTGATCTCGACGTTGTTCGCCGCCGGGTTGGCATCGTGTTTCAAAGCTTCAATTTGTTCCCACACATGAACGTTCTCGACAACATCACTCTTGCGCCGCGCAAGGTGTTGGGTCAGCAGCGGGCTGCTGCTGAGATTACCGCGCGCGATCTGCTCGACCGTTTTGGCTTGGCGGACAAGGCTTTTGGGTATCCAGACCGACTGTCTGGCGGGCAACAGCAACGAGTCGCCATCGTTCGGGCCCTCGCTATGGATCCCGAACTTATGCTCTTCGACGAGATCACCTCAGCCTTGGACCCGCAACTTGTCGGTGAAGTCCTAGATGTCGTGCGCGAGCTTTCGGAGTCAGGCATGACCATTCTGATGGCCACGCATGAGATGGCTTTTGCGAGAGATGTCGCACATCGCGTGTGCTTCCTCGATGGGGGCGTCGTGCTTGAGCAGGGCACCGCTGAGCAGGTGTTCGATCATCCGCGACAGGACCGCACCCGTGATTTTCTCGCAAGAACTCGCGGTCGCTAAGCCGGCGTTGCTGTTCGACACGTGCTCGGTCGTCGCCGAAATCTCCGGCGCGGTTCCCTCGGGCCCCTCTAAAGTGGATAGTCGGTGCAGCCAAAGGCGCTGCACGCGTTAAGGAGTCGAACCATGTCTACCACCGATGAGATTGTCGACGAGGGCGACGTCCTAGCTGCGCTGGGTCGTACTTGGGGCCTTGTGCTCTTCCTCGGAATTCTCACCCTGCTGCTTGGAATTGCTTGCGTTGGCTGGCCACATGCCACCGCCGCGGTGATCGCCAGTTTGTTCGGGGTTTATCTGCTCGTAAGTGGGATCTTCCAGATCATCCGCGGCTTCTCTCAGCATGAACACAAAGCGATGCTGTGGATCACCGGGATCCTGTCGATCCTGTTGGCTATCTACGCCTTCAAGAGTCTGACCAACTCGATTCAGCTACTGGCGCTGTTCATTGGTTTCGCCTGGTTGTTCAGGGGGCTGATCGAACTCATCATCGGCATCCGGGCTAAGGGGATCGACGGTCGTGGTTGGCTCATCACTGGCGGTCTGCTGATGGTGATCGGCTCGCTCGTGATCTTCTTCTACCCAGGCCTTTCGTTGGTGACCTTGATCTGGGTCTCTGGAATCATGCTGATCTTGTTGGGGATCAGCGAAATCGTAGGCGCATTCCAAGTGAAGGCGCTCGCATCCAAGTAGCCACTATTTGTGCCGTTCATGACGCCGTCGGATATTTCCGGCGGCGTCATGCGGTAACGGGGCTTGATCAACGATCGTGTTTTTCCTCATCAGGCGTCGCGGCGCGTGATGAGGACGCGCTGTAGATCGAAAACTTGACGGGAGGGGCAGCGAGATGGCGGCAGAGACCAGCCAGACTCTCGACCGTGGCCTGTCGGTGCTTGAGTTGTTGGCGAGCGCGCCCGATGGCCTGACGGTTACCGACATTGCCGGCGAACTCGGGGTGTCCCGCACGGTGGTTTACCGGCTCGTTGTCACTCTTGAGAAACACGCGTTGGTGCGTAGATCCAGCGATGGCCGTTGCCGACTTGGTCTTGCGGTGCTGTCGCTAGCTCGACAAGTACAGCCATCCATTCGTGATGCGGCTTTGCCCACTTTGCAACGACTCGTTGACTCGGCAGGTGCTACGGCTCACCTCACCGTCGTCGACGGGCCCGACGCACTCGTGATCGCTGTTGTCGAGCCATCGCGACCGGGCCCGCACGTGGCGCTGCGGCCCGGTATGCGCCATCCAGTCGATCGTGGGGCGGCCGGGCTAGCGATCTTGTCGGCGCGGGATGCAGACCCTGGCCCGACGGGGCCGGCCTTGGTCATGAGTGTCGACGTGCTACCCGGTACCCACGGTGTCGCGGTCGCGGTTGTTGGGGTGCCCGGGGTAGAGGCATCGGTGGGACTGATCGCGTTGGCTCCGTTGGCGATCGACGAGGTCGGACCCAAACTCATTCGGGCCGCTGCCGATATCGCTCGAGTCCTGCGCTAGTAGCGCAATGGCGCTGCGCATTCGCGGCCAAGCGTTGACGATCCTCGCTGACGACTTAGAGTGTGGCCATGTCGATGCCCGCTGGCTGGTACCCGGATCCGTTCTCCAACAGCGGCTATGTGCGTTGGTGGGACGGCGAGCGCTGGGGCGCGTCCACCGCTGCCAGGGTTGATGCGCAAGGGCAGCCGACTTCGCCGCCACCGTTGGGGCCCATGCCCAAGGCTCAAGCCGGTTGGGGAACCGCGACCGATTCGGGTTCGGTGGTCCTTGCCTCATGGGGGTCGCGCGCGATCGCTCGGATCCTCGACGGCTTCATCGTCGGCGTGGTCATGGTGCCACTCGTGGCATGGCTGCTCTGGCCATCGATTAACGATTTCATGGCCGCTATCCCTGCCGACGGTAGCGCTCCCTCGGATCAATCGCTGAAGGATCTGCAGGCCGCGGTCGTGGGTATGTCCCTGACCTTGACGGCAGTCTCGGCAGCAATCTCGTTCGTCTACCAGGTGCCACAGAATGTGCGGTGGGGACGCACTGTCGGCAAGCGGGTTGTTGGTATCCGAATCAGGCCGCGCGTAGCTGACGGTTCTCTCACCTGGGGGCAGGCCACCATCCGATGGGCTGTAGATGCCGCCTTCTCTGCGATAAGTCCGCTGCTGAATTTGCTCGACTACCTGTGGCCGCTTTGGGACAAGCCGTGGCGGCAGGCGATCCATGACAAAGCTGCAAAGACAATTGTGGTGCGAATCGATCGGACCTCTACGCCTCTGTGACTCGCCGTTGTGCGGCGCACTCACCGCGTGGCTCTTTTGCGGCTCGTTCTGTTACGAGTGGGTTTGGACTTTCTCGGACACGGTAAGACAGACCGAGTGGAGTTCAAACCAGCGTAGGTGCTCGAAGTCGGCGCTGACAGCGAGTGATTCGGGATCACTCGATGGAGCTGTCGCCGATGCCATCAATTCCCTTGCGGTGTCTAGGTATTCACGCAGTGCCGATTCGGGCGCTCGGTCGTCGTGGCGCGGATAGGTCAGCACTCCGTCGGTGCCGTACGCAAGTTGCGAGAGCCTCAGCGGCGGTTCCACTGCGCCCTCCTTATGCCGCCAACGCCCAGACACCAGGTCGAAGCGATACTCCGGTACGAGCTTCCAGCCGAAGTCGGCGATCAGTGCCACCGCTTCCACGACGTAGCGAAAGACCTCGTCGCTGATGAAGTAGTTGAAGTTGACCCGTACCCAGCCAGGCTTGATGCCCTCGCAGCCTTTGCTGATCTCGCGTTCGAACTCGTGGCTGCGCTCGACGTCGATGCCCAGAAGTCGATGTCCGTAAGGCCCTGCGCAGGAGCATCCTCCGCGGCTTTGAATGCCGAACAGATCGTTCAGCATGGCCACCACGAGATTGTGGTGCAGGTACTTTCCGCCAGGTCGGCGCACGGTGAACGACACGATCGAGAGCCGTTCGGCATCGAGGTTGCCCAAGATGTCGATGTTGGGGTGCTGCTGCCAGGCGGTGATGGCCCGGCGCAGGTAATCCTGCTCGTGTGCCTTGATCACGTCGACTCCGACGTTGCGCTTGAGGTCAAAGACGAGCCCCGCGCGGATAGATTCGACGATGGCCGGCGTGCCGGCCTCTTCACGGTGCACTACGTCGGTGAGGTACACGTGCTCGTCGGGATTGACGTAGGCCACAGTGCCGCCGCCGACGACAACGGGTACGGAGTGGGTGAGGTGCTCGCGTCGGATTGCGAGTACCCCTGGGGTGCCTGGCCCCCCGATGAACTTGTGAGGTGACAGGACCACCGCGTCGAGATAGGTCAGCGGGTCGATGCGGTCACCGGCCATGTCGATGTCTAAGTAAGGGCCGGCCGCCGCGAAGTCCCACACGGCCAGAGCGCCGTGCTGGTGCAGGAGACGAGACACACCATGTGTGTCGCTGACGATTCCGGTGACGTTGGATGCAGCGCTGAAAGAACCTATGCGCACGGGCCGATCGGCATGAGCGATGAGTTCGGTCTCTAGTTTCAGCAGGTCGATATGGCCGTCAGTGTCGGCGGGGATAGTGATCACGTCGGCGATTGATTCGCGCCACGGGAGTTCGTTGCTGTGGTGTTCGAAGGGCCCGATAAACACCACTGGCCGTTCCGAAGCCGGGATGCTCGCACTAAAGCCATATCGGTGGTCTAGGTCTGCGGGGATCCGCAGATTAAGGATGCCGACGAGTTTGTCGATCGCTCCGGTGGAGCCTGAGCCGGTGAAGATCACCACGGCGTCGTCATCGCAGCCGAGGGAGTCGTGCACGATTCGGCGAGCATCCTCGCGCAGCCGGGTGGTCTGCAGGCCCGTGCCGCTGCTTTCGGTGTGGGTGTTTGCATACCGTGGCAGAACTTCGCGCCTGATGAAGTCCTCGACAAACTCCAGCGCGCGTCCTGATGCTGTGTAGTCGGCGTAGGTGACGCGTCGTGGTCCGTAAGGGCCATACATCAACTGGTCGTCGCCGATAACGGCTTCACGAATACGCGCCAAAAGAGGCGGTTGGGGGAGGGACCCATCGCGTGGGGGAATTTCCAGTGAGGCGTCCGGCACAGGGTCAAGCCTACGCGGGAAGTCCGCGTGCATCGGTCTCGTGCGACGATGGGAGGCGTGGGAATTGCGCCGGTCGAGGTCGAGCGGCCGGAGTCCGACTCTGAGGTCGCCACCGAGCGACCCTGGATCACGCTGGTGTGGAACGATCCCGTCAACTTGATGTCATACGTCACCTACGTCTTCATGACGCACTTTGGCTACTCCAAGGACAAGGCACAAGAACTGATGTGGGACGTGCATCACAAGGGGCGAGCGGTGGTGTCGTCAGGAAGTCGTGAAGAGATGGAACGCGATGTCACCGCGATGCATTCGTATGGCCTGTGGGCAACCTTGCAGAAGGATGACTGACATGGCGCTGCATGGGTTTCATCGTGGCTTCACCGGCCGGATCACTGCCCGGTTCGACGCGGTCGAGCGGGCCATGCTCACCGATCTGGTGGGGCAGTTGACCGAATTCATCACACCCGCGGAACCTGACCCATGGGGCGCGAATGCAGATCCGTTGGCACGCATGCTCGGAATTGATCCTGCTGCTGAAAGATCTGATGATCCAGCGCTAGCAAGGCTTTTCCCTGACGCCTACCGCGATGACGAAGAAGCTGCAACTGAGTTTCGGCGCTACACCGAACGTTCGTTGCGCGACACCAAACTCGCGAACGCGCGCACGGTCACCGACTCGTTGACGCGCTCCGGGGAGAAGTTAACTCTGGTCGATGGGGAAGTGCAGGCATGGCTCGGCACCCTCAATGACTTGCGGCTCACAATCGGGAGCCGGCTCGATATTCGCGATGACGACGATGTTGCAGATGCACTGTCCGAGCCTTATGACGATGACGATCCGCGCTCTGGTCTCCATCACGTGTACAACTGGCTGACCTACATACAGGAGTCGTTGGTTCAGGCGCTGACCGGAATCTCGTCCGCGCCTGGAATGCGCGGGTCTTAGCCGGTTTCCCCGGCGACCAGTCACGCAGAAGTGGCACCTGCTTCCCGCCTTACACTGTGGGTCATGCTGACGATCCGGCAAGACCTCGTCGACGCCATCGTGGCGCATGCTCGCGCCGACCATCCAGACGAAGCATGTGGCGTGATTGCGGGCCCGTTTGGCAGTGATCGACCAGAGCGCTTCATCCCCATGGTGAACTCCGCACGATCGCCAACTTTTTACGAATTCGACTCAGGTGACCTGTTCCGCCTCTACCGCGATATGGATCTTGCCGACGAAGTGCCGGTCGTGATCTACCACTCACACACCGCCACCGAGGCCTATCCCTCGCGCACTGACGTGAGCTACGCGTCCGAGCCGCAAGCCCATTACGTGCTCGTATCGACCCGCGAGACTGGCCCGGATGCAGGCCCATATGAGTTCAGGTCGTATTCGATCGTCGATGGCCAGATCACTGAGGAAGAAATAAACATTGTCTGACTTGGCACCGGAGTCGTGCTCTGGGAATAAGTCCCCGTAGGCTCAGCCTTGCTCCCGAGGAGCCATTTCGGTGGCCACGGTTAGCGGATCCGATGTCCGCGACCGCCCGCCCGACACTGGAGAGACGCCCGCCATGGTTATCGAAGTCCGCATTCCCACCATCCTGCGCACATACACAGATGGCGCGCGTTCCGTGCAAGGTAGCGGCGCCACCTTGCGTGAGTTGCTTGACGACCTTGAGACACGTCACCCGGGCATGCTCGACCGCATCGTCGACGAAGCCGGCCTTCGTCGATTCGTCAACGTCTATCTCAACGATGAGGATGTTCGCTTCCTCAACGGCATCGACACTGAGTTGTCCGATGGTGATGTCGTCACCGTCCTGCCAGCTGTAGCAGGCGGCTGAGTCAGCCCATGAGGTTCGAGTCGCTGCTGGCCTCGGTAGGCCATACCCCGATGGTGGGACTGCCCAACCTCTCCCCGTCGGCGGACGTGCGGCTCTGGGCCAAACTCGAGGATCGCAATCCCACCGGATCGATCAAGGACCGAGCCGCATTGCGGATGATCGAGCAAGCCGAGACCGACGGTCTACTTACCCCTGGCTGCACGATCCTGGAACCGACAAGTGGAAACACCGGGATCTCCCTTGCGATGGCGGCGAAACTCAAGGGCTACAAAGTCGTGTGCGTGATGCCCGAGAACACGTCCATCGAACGTCGCCAGTTGCTGGGCATGTGGGGTGCCACGATTCACTTCTCGCCGGCTGCGGGTGGATCGAACGAAGCGGTTCGGGTCGCCAAGCAGATGGCTCTGGAAGATCCCGACTGGGTGATGTTGTACCAATACGGAAACCCAGCTAACTCGGCCGCTCACTATGAGACCACTGGCCCCGAGATCCTCGCTGATCTGCCGACCATCACACATTTCGTCGCTGGCCTAGGCACTACTGGCACGTTGATGGGCACCGGTCGCTTCTTGCGCGAGCATGTTCCGGGCATCGAGATTGTCGCGGCCGAGCCACGCTACGGCGAGGTCGTCTACGGGCTGCGCAACATCGACGAGGGGTTCATCCCAGAGTTATACGACCCCAGCATCTTGACCACTCGGTTCTCGGTGTCTTCGCGGGATGCGGTTCGCCGAACCCGTGAACTCCTTGAGCAAGAAGGTATTTTCGCTGGTATCTCCACTGGCGGAATCGTGCATGCTGCACTGGGTGTGGCGGCGAAGGCGGTCAAAGACGGTCGCCGCGCCGACATCGCGCTGATCGTGTGTGACGGTGGCTGGAAGTACTTGTCGACCGGCGCCTATGAAGGAACCCTGGATGATGCCGAAGATGCGCTCGACGGTCAGTTGTGGGCATAGGCGCGGTTGTCGTGACGGATGCACCGATCGGGATCTTCGACTCTGGCGTAGGTGGGCTCACCGTCGCCAGGGCAGTTCTCGACCAGTTGCCCCATGAGCCGGTGTTATACGTCGGCGATACTGCTCGCGGACCTTATGGACCACGTCCCATTGCCGAGGTGCGCTCGTTCGCTCTCGATGTCATGGATCACCTAGTTGCTGAAGGCGTCAAACTCCTTGTGATCGCGTGCAACTCCGCTAGCGCTGCAGTCCTGCGCGATGCGCGCGAGCGGTACGAAGTGCCCGTGGTCGAAGTGATCCAACCAGCGGTCCGCCGTGCAGCGCTGCTCACGCGTTCGGGTCGAGTCGGAGTAATTGGTACCAAGGCAACAGTCACGAGCGGCGCTTACATCGACGCATTTGCTGCTGCACCCGACATCACTGTCGTGCAGCAGGCCTGTCCACGATTCGTCGAATTCGTGGAATCCGGGATCACTGGTGGGGCTGAATTGCAGGCAGTGGCTCACGAGTATCTTGACCCCATGGTTGAGCAGGGAGTCGACACAGTTGTGCTGGGATGCACGCACTACCCGCTGTTAGCTGGCGTGATCTCCTATGTGGTGGGCGATCAAGTCACCTTGGTGAGTAGTGCCGACGAGACTGCCAAAGACGTCTATCGCACGCTCGTTGCGCATGGCCTCGAGCGTGCTGTTGACCTTGATGCGCCCGAGCACCGTTTCCGTGTTACTGGCGATCCCTCAACCTTCGGCGCTCTTGCCCGTAGATTCCTTGGGCCAGAAGTGTTGCGGGTCGAGCATGTTGGCGATGTGATCGTCGCATGAGGCTCACCGTCGTTGGATGCAGTGGCAGTTACCCCGGCCCGCAGTCGCCGGCATCGTGCTACTTGGTTGAGCACGATGGCCACAGTCTCGTGCTCGATATGGGTAGCGGCGCACTCGGATACCTACAGCGATACGTCGATGTCTATTCGATCGATGCGATCGCACTCACGCACCTGCACACCGATCACTGTATGGATCTCGCCGCTTACTACGTCACCCGCAGGTGGCGTCCGGGCGGCCCCGCACCGCTGTTGCCGGTGCTCGGCCCGCCGGGTACGGAGCAGCGGATGGATGGGGCCTACGACTTGGCTCCCACGCCTGGCGGCATGGCCACCGTGTTCGACTTTCGCGATCATGCTGAGGCCACCGAGATCGGCCCATTCCGAATCACTACCGCTCGCATGGATCACCCGGGCATCGCTTATGCGATCCGAGTTGAGGCTGGCGGCCGTTCCCTCGTCTATAGCGGTGACACCGCTCCCACCGATGTGCTGGTTGAACTCGCACGCGGCGCCGACTTCGCGTTGTTCGAGTCCGCATTCCTCGCCGCACCAGACAATCCACCAGGGCTGCACCTCACACCAGCACAGGCAGCCGACCA
>CAIXFH010000005.1 GCA_903918645.1 uncultured Actinomycetes bacterium
ATAGGAACCGCGCAATGTTGCAACGGATCACGACACAGTTCCGGTTCCGCTTGACGGCCCCTCCGAGTAGGTATGGAATGAGGTTCACCCTGCGAACTTGTGTTCGCCTAGCGCACAAATAGCTCGCGCGTCGCCGAGCTTCTAACTCCAAGGAGGCCTTGTGGCCGGCACGACGAACGTTTCTGGAGCAGTAGAGGCATCGTCCTATACGACGGTGTTCGGCTCCCTCGCCAACTACACCAAGGGCGGTGTCGAACTCATCAACGATGATCCGCGCCACTACGCCTTCTCGAACGTGTACGAGGTAGCCAACATGAGCAAGCCGTGGGAACAGGTCGCTGTCGGCAAGAACATGGAGTACGTACTTGAGGTGGTTCGCGCAGAAGGCACCAGCGGTTGGCGCTCTGCCTCACACGATCAGTTCGCCGTCTGCATGGATGGTGAAGTTGAGGTCGAGTTCTACTCGATCAGCAACAAGGTCGATGCTGCGGTCGAAGGATCAGTTGCACTCGAGGGTGAGCCCGACGGAGTCCGCATGGGACGCGTTGTGCTCGGCTTCGGTCACCAAGGGCTCCTACCCGCAGGTGCCGCTTACCGCATGACCGCAGCGAATGCGTCCGTCGTTCTCCTGCAGACCATTGCCGGAGCCGACACCAAGTTCCGCTGGTCCGAGATCTGTCAGACCGCCTGAGATACGAGGAGCCAATAATGACTGCAGACATCAGCACCCCGACCAGTTCCTCCGAGCCAGGCGCCGAGGGCTACCGCCAATTCACACTGGGCCAGTTCACCTTTCGACGTGACGAGTACTTCGCCTACGTCGGCTGGCCGACCGGAAGCCACGTCATGAGCGTCGACGCCTTCCTACGCGCCATCCAGCGCGACATCGCTTGGGACTTTTTCTACGGCATCGTCAACTTCGACGGCGTGATCGGTACGACGAATCACTACGGCACGGTCGATCTGTTCGCGGGCCGCTACAACGAGTCCTATCGCAAGGCCGAACTCGACTACTCCGAGTTGATCGACACCCCCATCATTCGAGAGCAGTTCAAGGCGGTTCTCGACGACTGGACCAACCAGACCTTCGATCCGTTCGCATCGCCCCACGAAACCGGCCCGGCATTCGGGGTCAAGAATGGTTCGAATACCGATGCAGTCACCCGGCGACGCGTCGCCGCCGACCGCATGGTGAATCTGCCCGACGATGAGGAACTGCGCACGGACGAGAACGGCAACCCCGTCAACCGCATGTTCCTCGACGTTGCACAGGACCAGCCACTGGTCGAGGTAGAGCCAGGCTTCGAGAAGGAAATCGCGGCGTTCAACCTGTTCGGCTACCTGTCGCGTTCACAAGTCACGTGGAACCCGTCGGTCGTAAGTGTCTGCCGCGACTCACTTTTCTGCCCCACTACCGAGGAATACATCCTGCCGATCATCCACGGCAACGACCGGGTCGAGTGGTTCTTGCAGTTGTCCGACCAAATCACGTGGGAGGTCGAAGACCGCGACACCGGCCATGTGCGCTCGCGCGTGGTGATGAAGGCTGGCGACGTGTGCGCGATGCCTGCAGATATTCGGCACCAGGGCTACTCACCCAAGCGCTCGATGCTGCTCGTCTGGGAGAACGGCAACCCCGGTCTCGCTGACCTCATCGCCAGCGGCCAAGCCCCGACTTACCCTGCGGAGTTCTAGCACTGAAGTCATCCCGATGTCGGCCCGCCCAACCCGGCGGGTCGACATCGTCCTCTCATCGACTTAGCCACACGAGCTCGTAATCCCAGGATGGTCATGCAAACTCAGCTATTCATTGACGGCGCGTTCACCGACGGAGTCGAGGGACGCACGATCGAGGTGTTCGATCCTCACGATGGAAGCTTGATCGCAAATGTTGCCGAAGCCACCGGAGCAGATGTTGATCGAGCCGTCGCAGCCGCCAAGCGCGCATACCCTGCCTGGAAGTCAATGGCCGCAAGCGATCGCGGCCGGCTACTGCTCAAACTCGCAGACGCGATTGAGGCGAACGCCGAGGAACTCGCGCAGCTCGAGACACGCGACACCGGGCATCCGATCCGCGATTCGCGCGGGCTCGATGTCCCACGTACAGCAGCACAGTTCCGCTACTTCGGCGGGATGGCCGACAAGTACCTCGGGTCGGTCGTGCCAGTTGATCGGGGCTTCCTCGACTACGTGATCCGCGAGCCGCTCGGCGTGGTTGGCTCCATCGTCCCCTGGAACTTCCCGCTCATGTTCGTCAGTTGGAAGATGGCACCAGCGCTCGCCGCGGGCAACTGCGTAGTGATGAAGCCATCAGAGCTCACCCCGATGACCGCACTGCGCTTCGCCGAGATCACCGCCGAGGTCGGCTTCCCACCCGGCGTCATCAACATGCTGCCAGGCTACGGACAGACCGCTGGCGCACGCCTGGTGAGCCACCCAGACGTCGCGAAGATCTCGTTCACCGGATCGACGCCGGTCGGTCGAATGATCGCCGGGCAGGCCGCGGTCAACGGCACACGGGTGCATCTCGAACTCGGCGGTAAGGGTGCCAACATCGTCTTTGCCGATGCCACCCTTCCAAAAGCCGTTGGGGGCACGGCATTTGGGATCTTCCATAATCAAGGTCAGGCCTGCATCGCAGCGAGTCGCCTGATCGTGCACGAGTCGATCGCCGACGAATTCCTCGAGCGCTTCCTCGCCCTCGCTTCCTCGATTCGCGTGGGCGATCCCAAGAGCCCCGACACTGAGATGGGTCCGCTCACCTCGCCAATGCATCGCGATCGCGTGCTCTCCTACGTCAAGATCGCCACCGACGAGGGCGGTGAGGTGCTACTGGGAGGCAAGCCACCCAGCGACCCGTCCCTCGCAGGTGGTTGTTACGTCGAACCCACGGTGGTTCGCGCAAAGCCGGGAACTCGAGTGACCTGCGAGGAGGTGTTCGGTCCGTTCATGACCGTGCAGACCTTCAGCACCGACGACGAAGCGCTCGCAATCGCGAACGAGACCGACTTCGGCCTGGGCGGTGGGCTGTGGACCAACGACCTCAGCCGAGCGCACAAGATGGCTCGTGAACTCAACGCCGGCATGGTGTGGATCAACTCCTACAAGCGAGCACATCCCGGCTCGCCCTTCGGCGGTATGGGCTCATCAGGCTATGGACGAGAGATGGGCTTCGAGGCAATGCACGAGTACACCGAGGCAAAGGCCGTGTGGGTCAACATCGATGCCGACATCCCGCCGTTCTACCCACGGGGCTAATCGATGAAGAACATCACGACACTCACCGACGCGATAGCCGAGCACATCCATGACGGCGACACCGTCGCACTCGAAGGCTTCACCCACTTAATTCCGTTCGCGGCAGGCCACGAGATCATCCGACAGCAGCGGCGCGACCTTCGCCTAGTGCGAATGACGCCCGATGTCATCTACGACCAGATGATCGGCGCCGGATGCGCGCGCGGCTTGATCTTTTCCTGGGGCGGGAACCCTGGAGTTGGCTCGCTGCACCGCTTTCGCGAAGCCGTGGATGTCGGCTATCCGCATCCGCTCGCAATCGAAGAACACAGCCATGCGGGAATGTCGGTGCGTTACACAGCGGGAGCGAGCGGTCTGCCGTTCGGCACGATGCGCGGCTATCTCGGTACCGACATCACCAAGCACACAGCCACGATCCGCACGATCGAGTGTCCCTTCACCGGTGAGCCCCTCGCGGCGGTCGCAGCCTTGAATCCTGACGTTGGGATCATCCATGCGCAGCAGGCGGATAAGGATGGGAACGTTGGCTTCTGGGGAATCCAAGGAGTCCAAAAGGAGGCCATACTCGCGTCGACGCGGGCAATTGTCACCGTCGAGGAAGTTGTCGACTCGTTCGACAGTCGGGTACGCGTGGTCTTGCCTTCGTGGGTGCTGTCGGCCGTAGCAGTGGTGCCCCGCGGCGCCCACCCGAGCTATACCCACGGCTACTACGACCGCGACAATGCTTACTACCGAGCATGGGACGAGATCAGTCGCGACCGCGCCACCTTCGCCGATTGGGTACGCACTCACATCCTGGAAACTCGCGACTTCGCCGATCATCTTGCAATGCTCGACTCGTCGATGGCGCAGGTGTAGGCCAATGACTGCTGAGGCCATAAACACAACCACCGCAACTGATTACACGACCGATGAGATGATGACAATCATCGCGTCACGAGACTTGAACAACGGCGATGTCGTGTTCGTCGGAATCGGCATCCCAAGTACTGCGGCGAATCTGGCTCGGCGCACACATGCACCCGACGTCGTGCTGATCTACGAATCCGGAACGATCGACACAAAGCCCACCCGCGCACCTCTTTCCATCGGCGACGGCGAACTCGCCGAGACCGCAGTCGCTGTAGTGAGTGTTCCGGAGATCTTCGCTTACTGGCTGCAAGCCGGACGAATCGATGTCGGCTTCCTAGGCGCCGCTCAACTCGATCGACATGGCAACCTCAACACCACCGTCATCGGGGACTACGACCACCCGAGAGTGCGATTGCCAGGTGCGGGCGGCGCACCAGAAATCGCGATCGGCGCCGGGCGTACCTCGATCGTATTGCGCCAGAGCACAAGGACTTTCGTCGACAAGCTCGACTACGTAACCACCGTCGGACATCATCACGGCAGCGGGTCTCGCGCTGCCCTTGGGGTTCGCGGAAGTGGTCCGTCAATCGTCATCACCGACATCGGCATCCTTCGGCCTGACCCAGTCACCGACGAGCTCACCCTCATGTCGTTGCATCCAGGGCGCACAGTCGAGGAAGCAATCGCAGCTACCGGCTGGCCACTCAAAGTGGCGTCCGAGCTCACCACTACACAGGCCCCCAGTGAGCTCGAACTCACAGCTCTGCGCGAGGTGAGCGCCAGATGATCGATGGATTCGACACGGTGCTCGGTGGTTTCGTCCACGAGAGTGCTCCGATGCGAGTCGTCTTCCGTGCCGGGAGCCTGGCCGACGTACCTAGTGAGGTCGACCGGCTAGGAGCGCAACGAGTACTGCTCGTATCCGGCGGCCCCGAGGCCGCGTTCGCCGATCGACTTGCCGTGGCCCTGGGTAATCGGCTTGCGGCTCGCTTCACCGATGTCGTGATGCATGTGCCTGTTGAGGTTGCGAGAGCAGCAGCCCAGGCTGCGAAGGAGTCGAACGCCGATCTCGTTGTGTGCCTTGGCGGAGGTTCCGCTACAGGCGCGGCGAAGGCGATCGCATTGGAGAGCGGTCTGCCGATTCTCGCCGTACCCACGACCTATGCCGGTTCGGAGATGACCGCGATCTGGGGCATGACCGAGAACGGACGCAAGACGGTTGGCCGAGATCCACGAGTGCAACCGCGCGTTGTCGTCTACGACCCCGAGCTCACCATGTCCCTGCCCATTGACCTGTCGGCCGCAAGCGCCATGAACGCAATGGCGCACTTGGTCGAAGGTCTTTACGCGCCAGGAGCTTCACCGATCACCTCGCTGGTGGCCGAAGAAGGTGTGCGCGCACTGGCTACCGCAATGCCCCTAGTTGTCATCGACCCGAACGACATCGACGCGCGATCACTAGCTCTCTACGGCGCATGGCTCGCGGGCTGGACTTTGGCCGTGGCAGGGATGGGGATCCACCACAAGATCTGTCACGTTGTCGGCGGCAACTATGACCTTCCCCATGCGGGCGTGCATTCGGCCGTGCTCCCCTATGCCATGGCCTACAACGCCGAACATGCAGCACCTGCCCTGGCTCGAGCCCAGCGAGCGCTGACTTCAGCTGGCATCGACGCCCCTGACCCAGCCACTGGTATCTGGCTACTGGAGCAGCGCATCGGGGCACCCACTAATCTCGCCGACATCGGCCTAGCTGAAGTCGACATCCCAACAGCAGCAAACGATGTCGTGGCTGCCGGGATGATCAACCCACGCCCGGTAGAGCGAGATGCCATTGAACAACTACTGCGGGATGCGTGGAGCGGCGTGCCGCCTCGACGTATCCCTAGTTCGAGTAGGTAACGGTTTCATCCCATTTTGCGGGACTCTTGTCCCGCCTAGTGGGTCGCACTAGGGTAAGCGCGCCGCATCCAGGTCACCCGACCGAGATGAGCCACGACATGAAGGAGAACTCATGAATTTCGGGAGGAAAGCCCAGATCGGGGCTGCCGTCGCAGCCGTTGCTCTGGGACTCACTGCTTGTGGCGGTGGAAGTATCAACACTGATACCTCAACTGCGCCAACAACATCAGCCTCGACCTCGGCCTCAAGCACTGCGCTGGCGGGCACTGTGAAGATCGGTTTCGTATCGCCGCAGACCGGCCCGCTGGCTGCCTTCGGTGAGAGCGACACCTTCGTCATCAACTACATGAACGACTACTTTGCTAAGAACCCGATCGTTATCGGCGGCCAGAACTACGGTGTGCAGATCATCGTCAAGGACGCTGAGAGCGACTCGGCGAAGGCAGCGAAGGCAGCTGCTGATCTGATCAACAACGATGGTGTCGACATCGTGATGGCCGCTGGCACTCCCGACATCGTCAACCCTGTTGCTGATGCGTGCGAGGCCAACGCCACCCCATGCATCACCGACAACGCTCCCTGGCAGCCCTACGTTCTGCGTGGCAAGGACGGCATTAAGAGCACCTTCCATTGGGGTTACCACTTCTTCTGGGGACTTGAAGACGTCGCGGCAACCTTCACCGACTTCTGGAGTCAGGTACCCAACAACAAGAAGGTCGGCGGCTTGTTCCCCAACGACCCCGATGGGCAAGCGTGGAGCGCTAACGTTCCGGTCATCGTGAAGGCAGATGGGTACACCGTCACCTTCCCGCCGCTCTACCCCAACCTGACCCAGGACTTCACCGCGCAGATCTCCTCGTTCAAGAAGAGCAACGATGAGGTGCTCACCGGTGTGCCGATTCCTCCGGACTTCACCACGTTCTGGAAGCAGGCAAAGCAGCAGGGCTACAACCCCAAGATCGCTAGCGTCGGTAAGGCACTGCTCTTCCCGAGCAGCGTCGACGCCCTCGGCGACCTGGGCCAGAACCTGTCCACTGAGGTGTGGTGGCACCCGTCGTGGCCCACGACGAGTTCACTCACTGGGATCACCCCGCAGGAATTCTGCGACCTGTTCGAAGCCACCACCGGTAAGCATTGGACCCAGCCCATCGGCTACGTCGAAGCGATGTTCGAGGTTGCCGTGAACGCGCTCGTGACCAACGGTTCCACCGACAAGGAATCCTTGGCCAAGACCCTGAGCGCCCTGAGCACCGACACGATCGTGGGCAAGGTGGCCTGGAGCCCGACCGCAGGCCCCACCAGCCCGACGCCGAACGTGGCAAAGACCCCGCTCGCTGGTGGCCAGTGGCGCCTGACCAACGGTGGTGCACACAAGTACGAACTCGTCCTGACCTCCAACAAGGTCGCCACCTCAGAAGGGCTCAACATCCCACTCGGTGGCAAGGAAGAAGCACTACCAGTTAAGTAGTCGACCCTAGGCAAGACCAGCCTGACCTGTTCGCCGGTCGGACCACATCCCAGTGGTCCGACCGGCGAACACCATGATGCGGAGTCACACGTGACCACGACACCACTGCTTTCAGTGCGTGGCCTATCCAAACAATTCGGTCGGGTTATCACCGCCGAAGATCTCACTTTCGATGTCCACCAAGGTGAAGCCCTAGGCATTGTCGGCCCAAACGGCGCAGGCAAGAGCACTCTGCTCAACTTGATCGGTGGCGTAATCGAGCCAGATTCAGGCAGCCTGATGTTCGACGGCCAAGACATCACGCGGCTCGGAGCGGCCGAGCGCGCCAAGTCCGGGATCGGCCGCTCGTTCCAGATCCCCCGACCATTCACCGGCATGACCGTCTTCGAGAACGTATACGTCGGCGCAAGTTTCGCCGGTGACACACGCGGCCAAGCGGGCTACGAACGTAGCTACCAAGCCTTAGAAACGACCGGCCTGCTGCACCTCGCCGAACATCGCGCAGGGCAGCTGCGGCTTCTTGACCGCAAGCGACTCGAACTCGCGCGCGCGCTTGCAACGAAGCCGAAACTGATCCTGCTCGACGAGATCGCCGGCGGTTTGACCGAACGCGAGATCCCACAGTTGGTTGAAACTATTCGTCAACTCGTGGCGAGCGGGGTAACCGTTGTGTGGATCGAACACATCGTGCACGCACTTGTGTCCGCCGTGGATCGACTCATGTGTCTGGCTGAAGGACGCATCCTCGCCATTGGGGATCCAAGCGAAGTCATGAAAAGCCCAGAGGTTATTGAGGTCTACCTCGGTAGCACGATGGCAACGGCGGAGGACATCTGATGGCCCTGCTCGAAGTCGATGCCATCGACGTGCACTATGGCGATTTTCAGGCAATCTATGGCCTCTCGATCACCGTCGACGAGGGCGAGACCCTCGCTGTTATCGGGGCAAACGGAGCGGGTAAGAGCACCCTGCTCAAGACCATTGCCGGGATCAACCGCCCTCGAGTGGGCGAGGTTCGATTCGATGGCGCAAACATCTCGGGGTTGGCAGCTCACCGTCGCGTTCCTCTTGGTATTTCGCTGACACCCGAAGGGCGCCGAATCTTTCCTAGCCTGACGCTCGAGGAGAACTTGCTCGTCGGCGGGCACACCAAGCGTCCCGGTTACTGGAATCTGACCACGGTGTACGAGACCTTCCCACTACTCGCCGATCGGCGAAGCCGGTTAGGGGTTCACGCATCGGGAGGCGAACAACAAGCCACCGCCATTGGCCGGGCACTGATGAGCAACCCCCGACTCCTACTACTCGACGAGGTATCCCTTGGACTCGCCCCGATCGTCGTGGAGAACATCTATGCGGCACTGCCGAACATTTCCGCACAGGGCACCACAGTGCTAGTGGTCGAGCAGGACGTGAACCAGGCGCTGAAGGTCGCGAACCGTGTGCACTGCCTGCTCGAGGGACGCAGCGTGCTCGAAGGTAAACCAGCCGAGTTGAGTCGCGAGCAAATCGCGTCCGCCTACTTCGGGATCTAGGAGTCAACGATGGAGTGGGCAAACGCGATCGTGCAAGGAGTGCTGCTCGGCGGCCTCTATGCACTGCTAGCTGCCGGACTTTCGCTGATGTTCGGCGTCATGCGATTGGTCAACCTGGCACACGGAGCATTAGCGATCGTTGCCGCATACGCCGGGCTAGTGCTCGTTCAGAAGACCGGTATGCCACCGTTTGCAAGCATCGTGATCGTCGTGCCCCTCATGGCAATCCTTGGCTGGGTGCTTCAACGAACATTGCTGAACACCGCCCTGAACCGCCAAGCTCTGGCACCGATCCTGGTCACCTTCGGGCTGGCCGTCATCATCCAGAACCTGCTTCTCGAATTGTTTACCGCGGATAACCAGAGCATCGATGTCGGATCGCTCGCAAGCTCGAGCATTCAGATCACCCCTGACATCGCAATCGGCGTGTTCCCACTCATCACGTTCATCGTCGGCGTGCTTGTCATTGGTCTACTTCAGCAGTACTTGGCACGCACAGCGACGGGTCGGGCAATGCGGGCTACCAGCGACGACCGCGAAGCCGCCGAGCTCATGGGGATTGACAACAAGTATGTGTATTCGCTGGCGACCGCCATCTCGCTTGGCCTCGTGGGCATCGCTGGGGTCTTCCTCGGAATACGCACCCAGTTCAACCCAACCTTTGGCGATGCGACGCTGATCTTTGCGTTCGAGGCCGTGATCATCGGTGGCCTTGGCTCGCTCTGGGGCACGCTCGCTGGCGGCATGATCCTTGGTATCGCACAAACCGTTGGCGCCCAAGCCTTTCCCTCATCTGGGGTCCTTCTCGGACACGTCGTCTTCTTGCTCGTTCTCGCGTTCCGACCAACTGGACTCTTCCCAAAGGTCGTGAACGGATGAGCAAGTCACTTGCCGGTGCAGCCGTCACTCAGACAGTGAAGGTGCGTCGATCGACCAGGTCGTCCTACGTCGGGGTCGCCGTGTTTGCGATCGCAATCGCAGCACTGGCGATCGGCCCGTTTGCCTTCCTCACCAAGGGAAATCAGCAGAATCTGGTCACCCTGTTCACCTACATCATCTTGGGCACTATGTGGAACCTGCTCGCTGGCTATGGCGGCATGGTGTCGATCGGACAGCAAGCCTTCATCGGTATCGGCGCCTATGGAATCGTGTACGCAGCCGACAACCTCGGGGTCGGACCAATAATCGCGGTGCCCATCGCGATGGTGATATCTGGAGCCATCGCCTACCTCGTTTCGTTCTTGGCGTTCCGATTGTCTGGCGGCTACTTCGCGATCGGCACTTGGGTTATCGCTGAAGTCATCAAGCTGGTCACCACACAGATCACAGCCCTCGGAGCGGGCTCGGGCATATCGCTCACAGCTTTTGCGGGAGCCAAGCCAGAGATCCGCATCGCGACCGTGTACTGGATGGCACTCGCTTCCGTTGTGGTCGCAGTGCTCGTCACCTACCTGCTCATTCGGTCGCGTCTGGGCGCTGGCTTCACCGCACTTCGCGATGACCCGACCGCGGCAGCAACACTGGGGGTACACGTCACCCGCAGCAAGCGAGTCATCTGGGTGGCAGCCGCGATGGGTTGCGGGCTCGCGGGCGCACTCCTGGCCGCGAATACGCTCCGAGTGCAACCCGACAGTGTGTATTCAGTGCAGCTCACAGCCGCCATGATCTTCATCGTCGTCATCGGGGGAATCGGGACAATCGAGGGGCCGATTGTCGGCGCGATCGTCTATTTCGCTCTCGAGCAATACCTGTCCGACCTCGGCGCTTGGTACCTCGTGATCCTCGGCAGTGTGGCGATCATCATGGTGCTGTTCTTACCCCAGGGTCTGTGGGGATTGCTATCGGGCAAGGGTCGAATCCAACTCTTCCCCACTGGATATCGGCTCATCTCTGGGCCACCGATCGCGGAAGGGTCGAAAGAGTCGTGAGTATGGAACCGATGACCGAAGAAGCTCTCACGGAAGAAGTAGTTGCCCGGCTCGACGGCACCCCTGACCTCCGGCTCCGCGAGGTAATGCAGGCCTTGGTCAGACATCTGCATGCGTTTGCGCGTGAGGTCAGGCTGACCGATGCCGAGTGGATAGCTGGCATCGGATTCCTCACCGAGACCGGCCAGATCTCAGACGACGTGCGGCAGGAATTCATCCTGCTCTCAGACACTCTCGGGCTCTCGTCCTTGGTCGATCTGATCAACAATGCGAATGCAACTCCAGGAGCCACCGAAACCACAATCCTTGGGCCGTTCTACGTACCCAATTCTCCGCAGCGCGCGTTTGGTGATTCGATGATCGAGTTCGATGACGGCGGCGAACTCACGACCGTCAGTGGGCGGGTACTCGGCCATGACGGATCGCCGATCCCGAACGCTGTACTTGATGTCTGGCAGAACTCAGCTAACGGCTTCTACGCCGTGCAGCAGCCTGAGGTTCAACCCCCGACCAACCTTCGGGGCATCTTCCACACCGACCAGCAAGGCCGGTACGAGTTTCGCACTGTGCGACCCAAGCCGTACCCCATTCCTGCTGATGGGCCAGTGGGGCACCTCATCGACATAACCGGACGACACCCGTGGCGGGCCGCGCATTTGCACGTCAAAGTGTCGGCCGACGGTTTCCGTTCGCTGACCACGCACGTGTTCGATGCCAGCAGTGCCTATCTCGACAGCGACACCGTCTTCGGGGTGAAGGGTTCACTCGTCGCCGATTTCCGACCAAGTGGCGATGGCCCCCTGCAGTGCTCGGTCGACTTCGTTCTCACCACGGATCAGAGCTAAATATCTTCTATTCCTATCTGGTGGGATATAACTCCCGTCAGATAGGATAAACTTGTCTCTACACCCGCCTGGAGGACTCATGTCGGCCGAATCCGTCGCACCCAACCCGCTCTCTCGCTTCTCGGTAGCCGGCCGATCTATCCTCATCACCGGCGCCACCGGTGCTATGGGAAGCGAGGCCGCACAAGCTCTCGCGGCCGCCGGCGCGAAGGTGACCATGGCCGGGGGGGACGCTGATGGTCTTGCGAAGATCCGGGACCGAATCCAGAGCGACGATGTAGTCATCGTCCCTCGCCGACCCGATTCACCCGAGGCCGCAGCCGAGATCGCCGCCGCAGCAGTCGATACATTCGGTGGCATCGATGGTGTACTCGTCGCATCCGGTATGAACAAGGTCGGCTTGATCACCGACATGCCGGTCGAGTCTTTCGACGCGGTCATGGACGCGAATGTGCGCGGTTCATGGCTCGTCTGCCAGGCCGCGGGTCGAGTGATGCTTGAGCAGGGCCGCGGTGGCAGTGTGATTTTGGTGTCGTCCACCCGTGGCAAACTCGGTCACCCCGCGGGCTACTCGGCGTACTGCCCCTCCAAGGCAGCCGTCGACCTTCTGACGAAGACTCTTGCAGCCGAGTGGGGCGGGGCGCAGATCCGCGTAAATGCCATCGCGCCAACCGTTTTCCGCTCCGAACTCACCGCATGGATGTACGCCGACGACGAGAAGGGTCGCACTACTCGCGAGGCCATGCTGTCGCGCATCCCCCTCAAGCGGCTCGCCGAGCCGGACGACTTCGTTGGCGCACTGATCTATCTACTCAGCGATGCGTCATCGTTCGTCACAGGGCAGATTCTTTACCTCGATGGCGGGTACACCGCGTGCTGACCGAGCCACTGCCCGGCGGTTTCCGCCAAGTCGCAGTTGTCGGTACCGGTCTCATGGGTCGACGTATCGCTGGCGTGCTCGCTCGAGGCGGAGCCCACGTCACCATCTACGACGTCAACACCGAGAGCCTTGCTGCCGCAGTTGCAACCGCAACAGCAATGGCGCTCGACTCTGCAAGACCTGGCACAGTCCGCGCGGGCAGCAGTCTCGTTGACGCCGTGGGCGAGGCCGACTACATCACCGAAGCGGTGATCGAAGACCTCGGCGTGAAGGCAGACTTGATCGCCGAAATCAGCACGCTCAACGGCTCCGCAGTCATCGCGACTAACACCTCCGTTCTTCCGGTCAGCGCGATTGCAGTTCGCGCACTGTCGCCTCAACGCGTCGTGGGCACACACTGGTGGAACCCACCCGATCTCATCCCGATTGTGGAGGTCGTGCGCGGTGATCTCACTGCCACCGACACCATGAACCGAACCGTGGCCCTCCTCGAACACCTGGGCAAGCTGGCCGTCAGAGTCGAACGTGACACGCCCGGCTTCGTAGGCAACCGACTTCAGCACGCGCTGTGGCGTGAAGCAGTTGCCCTAATCGCTGATGGAGTTTGCGACGCACAGACTGTTGATCTCGTGTGCCGCAACACAATTGGGCTTCGGCTGGCCAAGATGGGGCCGATCGAGACCGCCGATTACGTGGGCCTTGATCTCACCCGCGCCATTCATGACGCAGTGCTGCCGAGCCTCAACACCGATACTCGCGCTAACGACCTGCTTGTCCAACTAGTCGAGCAAGGCGACCTCGGCGCGAAGTCGGGCCAGGGCTTCCTGACCTGGCCAGCGGGCAGGCGCGAACAAGCCTCGTTAGAACTCGCTGCCCACATCAGCACCCAGGTGAATTCCCAGTCTTGAATCTCGCAGCGATCTAACTCCGACCACCAATCCGCCAAGAAACCGACACGATGCACCACCGATGAAAGGAAGCGCCATGACTTGGACCTGGCCCGTGAGCCCCAAGGAAGCCAATCTTGAGTTCTACGACCTGTCGCACCCGTGGGGTCACGGTGTACCGGCATGGCCCTACTTCGAGGACGTCAAGATCGAACGTCTCCACGGGATGGCCAAGAGCCGCGTGCTTACGCAGAAGATCACCACTGTCATGCACTCAGGCACGCACATCGATGCACCCGGGCACGTCATTGAGGGAACGCCGCTACTTCACGAGATTCCGCTTCACAACTTCTTTGGAACCGGCGTGGTCGTATCCATTCCCAAGGAGAAGTGGGGCGTGGTGACAGCCGACGATCTCGAGAAGGCTTCACCCGAGATCCGCGAGGGCGACATCGTGATAGTCAACACTGGCTGGCACCACAAGTACGCCGACAGTGCGGAGTACTACGCCTACTCTCCCGGCTTCTACAAAGAGGCCGGCGAATGGTTCGCGGCAAAGGGCGTCAAGGCTGTCGGCACCGACACCCAAGCGCTGGATCACCCCATGGCTACTGCTATCGGGCCGCACGGACCGACCGAGTCAACAGGCGGGCTCTTGCCATGGGCCGTGAAGGAATATGAAGAAGAGACCGGGCGCAAGGTCCTCGACGACTTCCCGGAATGGGAGCCCTGCCACCGAGCCATCTTGAGCAAGGGCATCTACGGCTTCGAGAACGTCGGCGGAGACCTCGACAAGGTCACTGGAAAGCGCGTCACGTTCGCGGCTTTCCCGTGGCGCTGGGTCGGTGGCGACGGCTGCATCGTCCGTCTCGTAGCGATCGTTGACCCCACCGGTGAGTACAGACTCGAAAACGGCCAGGGCTGACATGGCCGACTTCAGACCCTTCGAGTCGGCGAAGGCTTATGAGGCACCGTTTCACAACGACGTCGATACCCGTCGGCTCCAAGGGCTGGACGTCAGCGACACGGACGCGATGTGGGTCGGCCTCTCGGTGTACGCACCGGGAGGCTCGATCGACCTAGCGCCAGCGCGCTCCGAGTCGATCTACGTCGTGCTCGATGGCGAACTCGTCGTGACCGTTGGCGACGAAGAATTCGTGCTGCGCAAGCACGACTCACTCCACCTCAATCAAGGTGAGGTGCGATCAGCTGTTAACCGCACTGATTCACCCACCACGATGCTCGTCTCAATCGCGACCCTCAAGGACGCTTAATGAGTGTCATCATCACGGTTGCACCCACCGGCCCAATCGCATCGACGGCTGACAATCCCTCGCTGCCGACGCAGCCTCTCGAGATTGCCGAGGCCGTTCACGCGGCCTATCTCGAGGGCGCGTCGGTCGCGCACCTGCACTTTCGCGATGCCAATGAGAAGCCGACCGCTGATCTGGGCATCGCGCAACGCACCATGGACCTCATCGCTGAGCGGTGTCCGATCCTGATTCAGGTCTCCACTGGTGTTGGCCTCGCGGTCGAGTTCGAGGAGCGGGAAAAGCTCGTCGAACTTCGTCCGCGAATGGCGACGCTCAACCCCTGCACCATGAGTTTCGGCGAGGGTGAGTTCCGTAATCCACCCATCGGAGTTCGCCGACTCGCCGCACGAATGCGCGAACTCGACGTGAAGCCTGAGCTCGAGGTGTACGACACCGGCCACCTCGATGCCTGCATCCGGCTGTGGGAAGAGGGCTTGCTCGCCGAGCCACTGCAGTTCTCCCTAGTGCTCGGCGTACGCGGCGGCATGGCCGCAACTGCTGACAACCTGATCACGATGGTCAAGCGACTTCCACCTGATGCCATCTGGCAGGTGATAGCGATCGGCAAGTCCAGCCTTGAACTCACTGCGATCGGACTTGCCCTCGGCGGCAATGCACGTGCCGGGCTCGAAGACACCCTCTACCTTCGCAAAGGCGAACTCGCACAAGGAAACACGCCGCTGGTTACCCGCGCGGTTCAACTTGCCCGTGACCTAGATTTACCTATCGCGTCACCCGAACAGGCAGAGCAGATCCTGTCGCTGCCCAGTCGATGAGGCTGCGAACATGACCGCTGAACCCAAGGAGCGCGCGGGAATTCAAGTGCTCACTCGCAGTGCTGACATCCTGCGCAGCCTGCAAGGGCATCCAGGCGGACTGAGCCAGGCGGAAATCGGTGAACGGGTAGACCTGCCGAGATCCACCGTCAGTCGCCTTCTGCTCGCACTCGAAGATCTCGGCTATGTCGCCTCGCTCGGACCTCGCGGTCCGTATCGACTTGGCCCCGACATCATCGCGATGTCGCTGTCGGCTAGACGCAGCGTGCTTTCCGAACTTCGTCCGTTCCTTGAGTCCATGTCGCGTCAACTAAACGAGACTGTCGACCTTTCGATCCTCGACGGCGACCGCGCGGTGTTCCTCGATCAGGTCGTTGGCGACCATCGACTGCGGGCCGTCAGCGCGGTAGGCGATTCGTTCCCACTCCACGCCTGCGCAAATGGCAAGGCGATGCTCGCTGCCATGGACACCGCCGACCTAGACCGAATCCTCGGTGGCACTTTGGAGAAGTTCACCCCCAACACGATTACGGCAGTTCGTTCCTTGCGCCGCGAACTCGCGGGAGTGCGGAGATCTGGTGTGGCTATCGATCGCGAGGAACACTCGGAAGGAATCTGCGCCATCGGTGCCCTACTTCCCACTGTCCACGGCGACATCCTCGCTGTGAGTATCCCCACGCCAACAACACGTTTCAACGGAAACGAGGGCATCTTCACGCAGGCCCTAGTCGAGTGCGTCAAAGCTGTCACGGCATGGGCTGACGCGCTTCCGAGTTAGTCCTGCTGAACTCGTCCTGGCCAACTCACTCCTGAGTTCGAATCGAAGCACTACCTGCGAATGGATTGGACCAAGACGCCACGGCCACCTACTAAGGCAGGCAGGGTCCCTCATCCGCCAGACTCGGCTCGTTGCACCACCGGAAAGCGTTGCTACCGAACGCTTCCGCGGATCGGGCGACCCGGGCGCACGTCCGTGTTGAGGACACCCTCACTGACCACGGGCACTCCTGCGACGAACACGTATGAGATTCCGGTCGAGGTAAGAGTGGGTTCGTCATAGGTCGCACGATCGCTGACGGTGGCAGCGTCGAACACCACTAGATCTGCATCGGCCCCAACCTGGATGCGGCCCTTTCGGCGCATGTCCGGCGATATCTCGCGCAGGATCTCAGCTGGTATCAACGTGCATCGACGAATCGCCTCAGGCAGATCCACGAGTCCGAGTTCGCGCACGTACCAGCGCAAGATTCGGCTGAAGGTCCCGGCAGTACGCGGGTGAGTGAGCACGCCGGGCGGGATCGGCCAGGTGATCTCGGCAAGCCCCGCGGGCGCCACCAGAGGCATCGCATCAGAGGCGACCGCTGTGTCTGCGGCGACAAAGGCGCGAGTCAGATACCCCAGATCAACTGCGTCCCATTCCTTCAAGAAGTCAATGACGGCAAGGCCCCCAGGGTCTGCGGCCCGAAGTTCAGCCAACCGATCCATCGTGGCCACTCGTTCACCGGTGGGCAGGTAGCGGATATCGCCCGGCGTGAGCCCCTCGTTGACCAACTCCTCCGGTGCGAGGAAGCCAGCGCCGATCCCAGTGGAGCCAGCGCCGTAGGGATACGCCTCAGTTGTGATCCGAAGACCTTGAGCTTTGGCACGGCCCAGCAGCTCGTGCACTCGATCGATCATCCGAGTCGACGTCGAGTTGATGTGGCACAGATGCATGTGCGCTCCCGTGGTCAGCGCGGCCGTAACAGCTTCTGCTGCACCGAAGAATCCACTGTCAGGCCTGGATAACTCACGCACATGAGTGAATGTGGGGGTGCCGGTATCTGCGGCCAGCGCCGCAATCTCTAGATACTCGTCCGCAGCTGACTCACGGCAATAGCCAAGCAAGATCCCGATGCCCAACGCACCGTCGTTGAGTTCAGAACCAAGCATTTCCAGCAATCGAGCCAGCTCAGTAGGACGCAGTGCGCGGTGCCAATCCGGCTTGTCGAAATGAGCGTAGAAGGCATCATTTCCCATCGATACGTCGAGTCCGGCAGCTGACATACGAGCAACCGCCCAAGAGGCGGAAAACCCATAGTGCGTAGGGCTTCCGTCGAGTGCCATCTGCGCATAGTCACGAGCAACATCGATGTGACCCGCCTCGAGTTCGAGTGCAGTGGTCACGCCATCACAGACTTGAAGCCAACGAGATGGCAGGTCTTCACAGTGACTGTGCAGATCGATGAATCCTGGTGCGAGCACCAGCCCAGCAGCGTTGAGCTCGATGGCGCCGTGCAGATCGAGATCACCGCCGACCGCGACCACACTGATCGTGGAACCATCAACCGCGACATCACAGATTGCGTCGAGGGCTGTTTCAGGATCGATCGTCCGCGCTCCGCGGATGACTAGGTCGTGGTCACTCATGGCGTCGGCCTCCATCGATACTTGCGTGAACCTAGTTGGGTTCACGGGCCGAAAACGAAGCCAGCCGCAGCACTGCGTTACGAACAGCAGTGCCGCGGCTGGCTAAGTGCAAACTGTCTCAAGTGTCAGTGCACCAAGGGATTAGAACAACGTGAGATAGCGGTTGATCTCCCAGTCGCTGACCATCGAGTGATAAGCACGGAACTCGTCCTGCTTGGTCTTGATGTAGTAGTCGACGTAGTCGCCACCATCGCGGCCTGGTCCGAGAGCTGCACGCAGCACATCGTCCTTGGCCAGTTCCTCGGTGGCGTGCATCAACGTGCCAGGCATGGACTTGATCCCGCGCTCGTCCAACTCAGCCTGCGACAACGTGTAGAGGTTGTCGGTGTTCGGCGCACCTGGCTCGAGCTTGCGGTCGATACCGTCGAGGCCAGATGCCAACACTGCAACGAGAGCCAGGTACGGGTTTGCCGCACCGTCCGTGGCGCGGTGCTCGACCCTGTTGCCCTCAGGGATGCGCAGCATCTGCGTACGGTTATTGCCGCCGTAGGAGACATAGGCAGGCGCCCAGGTCGATCCGGAGTTCGGTGCGCCAACGCCCATCCGCTTGTAGGAGTTCACAATCGGGCAGGTGACCGCAACCGCAGCACGAGCGTGCTCAAGGATTCCAGCGATGTAGTTGTAGGCCATCGGCGAAAGGCCAAGACCGTTGGGGTCTTCACCCTCAGCGACGAACAGTGGCTTGTCGCCCTCCCACAACGATGTGTGGATGTGCAGGCCGTTGCCGGTGAGGTTCGAGAACGGCTTGGGCATGAAGGTGGCGAGCTTTCCTTCGCGCTGCGCAAGCACATGCACCATGTAGCGGAAGAAGATCAGGCGGTCGGCCGACGTAAGAGCATCGGCGTACTGCCAGTTCTGCTCGAACTGACCGTTGGCGTCCTCGTGGTCATTGGCGTAGTTGTTCCAGCCGAGCTGGTTCATGTAGCGAGATGTGGTCTGCAGGAATGACAATGAACGGCTCAGGGCCTTCACGTCGTAGCAGGGCGAAGCCGCGGAGTCGAGGGAATCGGCGATCGCGATGCCGCCATCATCGGTGCGACGCAGCAACGAGTACTCGGCCTCGAAGCCAGCCATCAAGGTGATGCCACGCTCTGCCAACTTGGCGAGCTGACGCTTGAGGATGATGCGCGGCGAGAAGTTCCAGGGCTCGCCGTCGACGTAGATGTCACACATGAGGACGGCAAGGCCAGTCTCCCAAGGGACAACGGTGTATGAGTCGGGATCCGGGACCGCAGAAAGGTCGGGATCGGAGGGGTCCTGGCCCATCGGGCCTGCGGCGAATCCGGCGAAGCCGGCCCCACCATCCATGAGCATGTCGAAGCTCGACATGGGTACGAGCTTGGCGCACGGCTTTCCGTGCATGTCGACGAACATGGCAAAGAAGAACTCAATGCCGTCGGCTTGCGCACGGGCGCGTAGTTCCTCGCGACTGTCTGACACGACAACTCCCTTGTGTTGACGACAGCCGAAACTGTGATTCGGGCTGTCCACCCCTGGGCAACAGGTGGTGACTGTACGAAACCGTATGCGAGCCAGGAAATCAAGGGTTGATTATGGCTATGCCATGGCATACTGTGACTCAACCCAACGACATCGCCGGCCTAAACCATGTCAGCAGCGATGATCCTTTAGCACTACCGATCTGACGGGAGTACCGCACATGTGTGGAATCGTCGGTCTGCTGGTTCGTGATCCGGCTCTGGAAGCCGATCTCGGCCGGCATTTCACCGCGATGCTGGAGGAGATGACAGCCCGCGGGCCAGATTCCGCCGGTATGGCCATCTATGACCGCGGGGTCCCGCAGGGGTCGCAACGCTGGTCGCTTCGCGGCGATGGTGCGAGCACCAACTGGAAGGCCGTGCAGTCCGCGATCGACGCAGCGGGTGGCACTTCGTCGGAGATCGAGATCCTCGACAACATCGCCTTCCTGGTCACCTCGGCAAACCACGCCGCAGTACACGAGGGCCTCAAGCACGCCGCTGACGAGAAGATCACCGTTGTCGGAGTCGGCCAGGCAATGAAGCTGATCAAGGATGTCGGGCTACCCCGTGAGATCTGCGATCACTACAACGTTCCCGCGATGACCGGCTACATGGCGCTTGGTCACACTCGCATGGCCACGGAATCTGCTGTCACCACCGACGGCGCGCACCCGTTCAGCCCGAGCAACGACCTCGCCCTTGTGCACAACGGGTCCTTCTCCAACCACGCAAGCATCCGCAGACAGCTGCTCGATGCTGGGGTCCGGTGCATCACCGATAACGACACCGAGGTTGCCGCTCAGTTCATCGGCTACCGGATGGCTCAAGGTGACGACCTCGAAGAGGCCATGCGCCATGTGCTCAAGGAATTCGATGGGTTCTTCACCCTGGTTGTCACCGCCGAGCGCTCGTTCTCGGTTGTACGTGACGCCTTCGCGTGTAAGCCCATGGTGATCGCCGAGACCGACGCCTACGTCGCAGTCGCCAGCGAGTACCACGCACTTGCCAGCCTGCCCGGTATCGACAACGCCCGTGTGTTCGAACCACATCCAGAGGAGATCCACACATGGACGGTGTGACCCGATGAGCGTGCAGACCGATGCACCCACGACCCTGGACGTTCGCGCCCTGGGCGTCACTGCAGTTAACCGCGCGCTAAGGGCACTGCCCGACGGTGCCCAAGCAACATTGGTCGAGGTCCGAGGAGCACATAACCTCGCTGTCGGTCTTACCAACAAGATCAACATCACGATCAACGGCAACACTGGCTACTACGTGGCCGGTCTTTGCGATGGTCCCGACGTCACCATCAATGGCAGCGTCGGCTGGGGTGTCGGCGAAAACTTGATGAGCGGTGTCGTACGAGTTCGCGGTAACGCGAGCGAGTCAACCGCCGCCACAGCACACGGTGGTCTGGTCATCGTTGAAGGTGACGCATCATCACGCGCCGCGATCTCGCTTAAGGGCGGAAACCTAGCGGTAGCAGGCAATGTGGGCCACATGAGTGCGTTCATGGCGCAAGCCGGAACCGTCCTCGTCGGTGGGGACGCCGGGGATTCACTCGGTGACTCGCTCTACGAAGCAGTGGTCTATGTCGGCGGCAAGATCCGCTCGCTCGGTGCCGACGCTCGCGTCGAAGAACTCACCGAGGCCGACATCGCCAAGATCCGTGAGATGTGCGCAGCCGCCGGCTTCGACCACATCAACCCCGAGAACGTCACCAAAGTTGCCTCGGCCAAGCAGTTGTATAACTTCGACGCTCTGAAGAATCAGAGGTACTGATGACCGACCACGACGACATCACTCCCGCGTTGCGCGAAAGTGCCACGTACCCGACGGAGATGATTTCGCACATCCAGTCCATGTCACGTAGCGGTCGGTATGAGATCCGTGGGTGGGGTGCCAAGCGCCAAGTACCGAGTTTTGACGATCTGTCGTTCATCACCGCGTCGCTCTCGCGCTACCCGCTCGAGGGGTACCGCGAGCGTTGCGAGACCAAGACTGTGCTCGGCAGCCGATTCGCGTCTAAGCCACTCGAACTCGACATCCCGATCACGATCGCTGGAATGAGCTTCGGCTCGCTGTCAGCCGCAGCCAAGGACTCACTTGGTCGAGCTGCCACTGCGGTGGGTACCTCTACCACCACCGGCGACGGCGGCATGACCGAGGAAGAGCGTCGCGCCTCAAAGCACCTCGTCTACCAGTGCCTGCCTTCGCGTTACGGGTTCAACCCCGAGCACCTGCGAATGGCCGATGCCATCGAGGTCGTTGTCGGACAGGGCGCGAAGCCGGGCGGCGGCGGCATGCTGCTCGGCCAGAAGGTCAGTGAGCGCGTCGCAAAGATGCGCACCCTGCCCGCCGGCGTCGACCAGCGCTCAGCTTCGCGTCACCCTGACTGGACCGGCCCCGACGACCTCACCATCAAGATCGGCGAGCTTCGCGAAGCCACCAACTGGGAGAAGCCGATCTATGTGAAGTTCGGCGCAACCCGCGTGTTCAACGACGTCAAACTGGCGATCGCAGCCGGCGCCGACGTCGTCGTGGTCGACGGCATGCAAGGCGGCACCGGCGCGACTCAGGATGTCTTCATCGAGCACACCGGCATCCCCACGCTACCCGCGGTACGCCTTGCAGCAGAGGCAATCCGCGAGGTTGGCATGACCGGCAAGGTGCAGCTCATCGTCTCCGGCGGTATCCGCACCGGCGCTGATATCGCTAAGGCACTGGCCCTCGGGGCCGACGCCGTCTCGCTTGGTGTCGCGTCACTCATCGCACTCGGGTGCAACTCGCCCTACTACGAAAGCGATGGCGAGCAAATCGACGTCACCGCCGACTACGCCGCCCTAGGCACAGCCCCCGGCTACTGCCACGAGTGCCAGACCGGTGCTTGCCCAGTAGGTGTCACCACGCAGAACCCCGAGTTGTCTAAGCGCCTTGATCCCGAGCTTGGGGCCCGACGCATGACCAACTACCTCAAGGCACTCACGATGGAGCTCACCACGCTCGCTCGCGCCTGCGGTAAGAACGACGTGCACCACCTCGAGCCTGAGGACCTCGTCGCTCTGACCATCGAAGCCTCGGCCATGGCCAAGGTTCCGCTGGCTGGCACGTCGTGGATCCCCGGCCAGAGCTTCTAACCACTACACCATGACCGTGAGCGTTCACGCAGCAGAGCCGCCACTCCCACCCGACCGTCCATCACTTGAAGATGCGGTCGAGAGGGTACTCGCGACTCAGTTGCGTGAACTCCGCACACGGCGCGGTTGGTCGCTCGCCCGTCTCGCAGATGAGACCGGGATGAGCAAGGGAATGCTCTCCAAGATCGAAAATGGCCAGACCACACCGAGTTTGAGCACTTTGGTGCGGCTTGCCACAGCACTAGATGCACCGATCACCGCGTTCTTCCGCGGACTTGAAGAAGAGACCGACGTCCTGCTCGTCAAGGCAGGTCGGGGCCTAGAACTAAGCCCTCGTAGTGCGGCCGGACACCGGTACCAACTCCTAGGCGCAACTCGTGGTCCAAATCACATCATGGAACCGATGCTCGTGACTCTCATGGAACGCACAGAGGTTTTCCCCCTTTATCAACATGCGGGAACTGAGTTTTTGTTCATGATTAGCGGTGAGATGCAATACGGAGTCGGTGGGTCCACCTATCTCCTTGAGCCAGGCGACTCACTTCAGTTCGACGGTGAAGCACCACACGGTCCACGCACCTTGATCACAATGCCCGTTCAGTTCCTATCAGTGAAGGCATATGGCCATGGCACTCGGTAACGCGTCAACATCGCGTACCCCCACTGCGTCTGTCGGCGGAGCTCGCAAGGGCAGCCGTCCAGCTCGCTACTCCGCGTTCGACATCTTCCGCCGCGGGGTTACTCACGCGGATTGGCCGCGCAGTTTCAACGAGCATGAGCTCAAGAAGTCGTATGACGTCGTCATCATCGGCGCCGGTGTACACGGCTTGGCGTGCGCTTACTACCTCGCGAAGAACCACGGCATCACCAATGTCGCGGTGATCGAGAAGGCCTACATGGGCGGTGGTGGTTCCGGCCGCAACACCGCGATCATCCGGTCGAACTATCTGACCCCCGAAGGCGTGCGGTTCTACGACCGGTCAGTCAAGCTCTACGAGGATCTCGCGGTTGACCTCAACTACAACGTCATGTTCTCGCAGCGCGGACACCTCACCCTCGCGCACAATGACGCATCCTTGCGCACTATGCACTGGCGCGCAGAGGTCAACAAGCTGCAGGGCATCAACAGCTCGGTCATCGACGCCAAAGAGGTCGGCAAGATCGTCCCCTACCTCGACGTCACCGACCACGCGCGTTACCCGATTCTCGGCGCCCTCTACCACCCGCCCGGCGGCATCATTCGCCACGATGCGGTCAACTGGGGCTACGCCCGCGCAGCCGGCCACCTCGGTGTTGAGATCCACCAGCAAACCGAGGTGCTCGGCATCGAGACCGCCGGCGGCAAGGTCACCGGCGTGCGCACCTCTCGCGGCAACATCTCTGCGCCAATCGTGGTGAACTGCACCGCCGGCTGGGCCTCAACCATCTGCGACATGGTCGATGTCAAGATGCCGCTGGTCACTCACCCACTGCAGGCTGCGGTCACCGAACCCGTCAAGGTGTTCCTACCCGCTGTGATCGTGTCGGGTTCACTGCACGTCTATGTGAGCCAGACCGACCGAGGCGAACTCGTCTTTGGGGCCAGCGTCGATCCCTACCCGTCCTACTCACTACGCGGATCACTCGAATTCACCGAGGGCCTGGCAACTCACATCCTGGAGTTGATCCCCTCGATCGGGTCGCTCAAGTTGCTGCGCCAATGGGCGGGCCTGTGTGACATGACCCCCGATTACTCACCGATTATGGGCATCACCCCGGTCGAAGGCTTCCTTGTCGACGTCGGCTGGGGTACCTACGGCTTCAAGGCCGGCCCAGTGTCCGGCGAGCAGATGGCGCAACTCGTCGCCACTGGTCGCACCCCTGAACTCATCGCTGCCTTCGACCTCGCTCGTTTCGCCGATGGACGTCTCGTCGGCGAAAAGGGTGCAGCGTCGGTCGGTCACTGAATCGGAGTTGACGATGCTTGTTATCGATTGCCCATACTGCGGTCCCCGCAACAGCACCGAGTTCCGGCACGCCGGAGAGGCCGGGAAGTCGCGGGATGTCGCGAACTCCACGCCCGCCGAGTGGCGCCGCTACCTCTACGAGTTCAACAACCCGCTTGGTTGGGTTCGCGAGCACTGGTTCCACAGTTCCGGCTGCCGTCGCTACATCAGTTCCGAACGCCACACCGGTAACAACGAAGTTCGCTGGGTTGTCCCATTCGGCACACCGGCACCAAGCACGACCTCTGACAAGGAGACTGGCGCATGAGCGCGTCGGGTAACTGGCGAATCGCACCCCAGCCTGGTGAAGTAATTGACCGTAGCCAGAAGGTGAACTTCACCTGGAACGGTTCACCCGCCAGCGGCTATGCCGGTGACACGATCGTGTCGGCCCTCATGGCATCCGGCGTGCGCGTGATGTCACGCAGCTTCAAGTACCACCGTCCGCGTGGAGTCATCACCGCCACCTTCTTCGACCCCAACTGCTCGTTTCAGGTCGGACAGGAACCCAACGTCCGTGGCGCTCACCGAATGGTGCGGAACGGCGATGACGTCAACGCGCAAAACGCTTGGCCGTCACTGAATTTCGACATTCGCGCAGCCAACCAGGTGGTCGGTCGATTCCTCGGCCCGGGGTTCTACTACAAGACCTTCATCAAGCCGCAGAAGTTGTGGCCCGCCTACCAGAAAGTCCTGTCGACGTTCGCGCCCGGCGGTGCTCCCCCTGCCATCGGCACCCCGCAGGAAATCTTCGATAAGCGATTCGTGCATCCCGATGTCCTCGTCGCTGGCGGCGGCCCCGCAGGTATGGCTGCCGCTATCGAAGCTGCGCGCACCGGCGCGAAGGTCATCCTCGTCGAGGAGGAGTACGAACTCGGCGGCCACCTGCGTTACGGCGGCACTGAATCGCTGGCCACGCTTGCAGCCCTTCGCGCTGAGGTCGCCAGCTTCGACAACATCGAGGTCCTCACCGACTCCGTCGTCTCGGGTCGGTATGACGACAACTGGGTCGGCGTCGTGCAGAGAAGCGGCATCTGGGCCAAGGAGCGCATGATCAAGGCCCGCGTGGGCACCTTGGTGGTTGCTGCCGGCCTGATCGAACGTCCCTATGTCTTCGAGGGCAACGATCTACCAGGCGTAATGCTGGCTACGGCCGCATTGCGTCTCATCGGGCTGCACGCCGTCAAGCCGGGCACATCGGCGGTCGTATTCACTGCCAACTCCACTGGCGACGAAGCGATCGAACGTCTTCGCGCCGCTGGTGTTTCGATTGCTCGAGTCTTGGACGCACGCAAGGGCGAGAACGTCACGCGTGCACTCGGACGCGGACAGGTCAGCGGCGTTGAGGCCGGCGACGGCTCGAAGACGAGCGCCGATCTGCTCATCACCGCAACCGGATGGACCGCACCCACGAGCCTGCTCAACATGGCGGGCGATCGACCCGTGTGGAACGCGGCCGGAGCAAGGTTCACCCCGAGCGAGTTGTTCCACTCGAGCGTTATGGCTGCCGGTGGCATCGTCGGCGATGGCACTACGGCTGAGCTCATCGCACATGGTCGGGCAGTCGGCATCGAAGCCGCTTCTCGAGCTCGCGGCGAAGCAGCCAAGCCGGTGGCGGCGTTGATTCCTGACGCGCACCCGGCCCTGTTCCAGAGCACCACAGTCGGATTCCTCGACCTGTCAGAGGACGTCAAGAACAAGGACATCGTCTCAGCCGCGAAGGAGGGCTACGACTCCTCGGAGTTGGCCAAGCGCTTCACCACCTCGGCGATGGGCCCCTCACAGGGCAAGCTCGAGATGGTTAACACCATGGCCGTGCTCGCCGAGGCAACAGGCCGCGATTTCCAGAGCACCGGCACCACCGTGTGGCGCCCGCCGTACGCGCCGATCAGCCTTGGGGCACTTGCGGGTCGAGTCTTCGAGCCCGACCGGGTCTCGCCGATGCAGCTCTGGCATGAGGCGCATGGTGCGAAGGACATGGTCGCTGCACAGTGGATTCGTCCTGAGCACTATGGGAATCCGCAGGCCGAGGCACTCAACGTCAGGTCTAACGTCGGCATCATCGACCTCACGCCTCTCGGCAAGCTGGACCTCCACGGGCCCGACATCGTCAAGCTGCTCAACCTTGCCTACACCAACACCTGGGATAACCTCGCTGTCGGTTCGGTGCGGTACGGCGTCATGTGCGCAGAAGACGGCGTAGTCATGGATGACGGCGTCACCGGTCGACTCGGTGACGACCACTACCTCATGACCACAACGTCGTCAGGTGCAGGGAATGTCTGGGACTGGCTAGAGATGTGGTTGCAGACAGTGCACCGCGAATGGCAGGTCACGATCACGCCCGTCACTACTGCACTCGTCAGCATCAACGTCGCTGGCCCGAACTCACGCGAACTGCTCAGCCGCATTACCGACATCGACCTAGATCCAGCGGTGTTTGGGTACATGAAGGTCAGGCAAGGCACAGTTGCTGGAGTTGCCGACTGCATCGTCTGGCGCATTGGCTTCACCGGCGAACTCAGCTATGAGATCCACGTGCCAGCGTCGTATGGCCTGCACGTGTGGGAGACATTGCTCGAGGTCGGGAAAGACCTTGGTGTAGCGCCGTTTGGCATCGAGGCACAGCGCATCCTGCGTCTGGAGAAGGGCCACTTCATCGTGGGCCAGGACACCGATGGTCTGACCCAGGCATACGAAGCTGGGCTCGGCGGTCTGGTCAAGCTCGCCAAGGAGGACTTCTCGGGTAAGCCCGAGTTGGTGTGGCAGGAAGCCCTCGCTGGTAACTACTCGCACCTCGTTGCCGTGGAAACCGTTGACCCGCTTCTGGTTCCAGCGGAGGCCAGCCAGATCGTAGAGAACGGCAACGAGATCGTCGGCCGAATCACCTCGAGCCGGATGTCGCCGACCCTGAAGCGATCGGTGTGCCTCGCCCACGTGCCGGCGTCACTGTCGACACCGGGTTCACGTCTGACCATCGTTTTGGAAAATGGCGATCGTGCCGCTGCCATTGTTCGCGAGGACCTCGCGTTCGTTGACCCTGAGGGAGTGCGTCTTCGTGGCTGAGTCATCTTTGTGGGCAACGCCGATCGCGCGTAGCCCCATCATGTTCGACGGACCCCACGAGGTCATCGACGGTTGGGAGGTGTCGACACGAACGTCGGAGTCCGCACTGACCATCGCCGACGAGAGCCACGTCACCAAGGTTGTTGTCCGAGCCACTGACGGTCATCCGCTCAGCGCGTCAATGCCACCCTTCGGTCGCACCGCCGACGTCGGTGCAGCCCTGCACGTGGGATCTGCTCCCGGCGAGTGGTACCTCCTAGCGCGAGGCGCGACCCCCGAGTCGCTCATCGCCGCACTCCCCTTGGAGAGCACGGGTGAGTTCGCGTCGTGGGTCAATGTCACCCATGGCCGCGCGCTCATGCGAGTGACCGGAGCCGACACCACTCGTATGCTCGAGAAGCTATGCGCGGTGAATCTCGCGGACACGGTTTCTCCCAATCGCGCTGCCTTCCGGACGGCAATCGCCGGAGTCAACACCGATTTCATCCGAGATGACCGTGACGGCACGCTGTCGTATCTGATTCACTGTGAACGCTCATCAGGCCAATACCTCTTCGGCGTTCTCATCGACGCGGGTCTCGAATTCGGAATCGATCCAGTCGGGGTAGCGCGCTAGTTCACTCACGGTTGGAGTTCAGTGTTTCGTCGCGGCAGTAGGGCAGATGCGCAGCCCACGGAACACGTGTCGGTACTACTTGCCTCCACTGGTGGTGAGTTTCACCCCGAGTCGATCCAGTTGTGCGCGAAGTTGGCAAACCGTGGCCCCGTCGGCGTGCTGATCATCGCTCGGATTTACGGATCATCTCTTGGTCTGCCAAACCCCGGGCTGCTGCCGACCAAACGAGAGCGCGAAGACGCACAAAAACGAGTGGACGCCGCCATCAAGGAATTGCGTCAACTCGGGGTGCGGGCCGATGGACAAATCATGATTACGCGAAACATCGCAGCCAGCATTTCCCGTGTGGCTAAAGCTCGTACGGCTAATCACGTCATCGTGGATGCACCAGCGCAGGGCCTGGTTCGTGGTTTCCTAGAAGGCAACTTCGAAGCGTCGGTTCGGCGTAAATTGAAGGGCACGGCTGAGGTGACGAGCGCTGCACGTCAGAAGTGATTCCGCGCTAGTGAAAGTGCGCACAAACGTCCAGCCAAATCACCTTCTTAAAATCCTTGACCGTGCCAGTGCGCTGCCCTAAGTTCGCGATATCGGGGCAGTTGTCGTGATCATTGAACGCGACCTTGGAGGCACCATGTCTACCGCAAGTCACGCAGGGGCAACCGGCGGATTGGCACGGACCACCAACTGGTGGGGAGCTTTCGTCATCGGCCTGGCCGGCACCATTCTGGTCACGGGTATCGCCCCCTTCGCGGTGCAGGGAATGGGAGCAGCATCGATCTTCTGGATTGGCCTCAACACCCTCTTCGGGCTAGTGCTGTGCCTGTGTCTGGCAGAGATGGCCGTCATGTGGCCCGACCGCCACGGTGGGGTGCCCTCCTACGCGCAAGAATCCTTCACACCGTTGCTGGGCAAGCGCCGCGCGCACTGGCTCGGCGGCTTCGCTGGCTGGTCGTACTGGCTGGGCTGGTTCCCCGTCGCGCCGATCAACATGATCCTCGCCGCGTCCTACATCGTGGCGCTGTTCGGGCTCCCTGCAGGAGGTAGCTTCGACCTTCTGCACGCCATCGGTGGCACCCCGATCGGCGGGACCGTACTGATCATCGCCATCGTGGGCATTCTGATCATGTACCTGCCCGCGCACTTCGGTCTCAACCTCGGCGCCCGATTCGCAACCGTGCTCGGTATCTTGTCGATGCTGCCACTGACCGCTCTCGTACTGCTGCCCCTTGCCAAGCCAGGCAGCATCGACTGGACCAACATCACCGGATTCAGTCTCCCCGAAGGTGTCACCGGCTCACCCGCGTTCTACCTGGGCTGGGTCTTCCCCATCACATGGAGCGTCATCGCGATGGAGGCCGCGGCCTGCTACGTAGGTGAATGCCGCAATCCAGCCAGTGACGCGAAGATCGCCATGACAGCCGAGGGCATCTACGGTGCGTTCATCTACATCATGACCCCGCTCGTGTTCGTCGGCGTCCTCGGTGCCGCCGACACCTACGACCCGTTGACCCTCTACACCGAGTTC
This sequence comes from uncultured Actinomycetes bacterium, assembly GCA_903918645.1. GTDB lineage: Bacteria > Actinomycetota > Actinomycetes > S36-B12 > CAIYMF01 > Longivirga. Next base: position 29,921 of record CAIXFH010000005.1, read on the forward strand.
GCCAACAAGCTCTTCGGGGATGCGCCCTGGGTGCAGTGGTTCATCGGTGTCCCGTTGATCCTGGCTCTCATGCTGAGCGTGCTCAACGCAATCATGGGTTGCGGTCGCTCACTGTGGCAGGCATCGGAAGACCGCGCCCTGCCGGAGTGGTTTGGCAAGGTCAACGCACACGGTGTGCCCGACCGCGCAATGATGTTCAACGTCGTTGCCTCGGTCCTGGTGGTCTTCATGGGATCACCACTCGTTATCTACATCTTCTCCAACGCCGGCTACCTGTTCGCCTGTGCCCTCGCGCTACTCGGCTACTTCGTGTACCGGCACATGCGTCCAGAAACCCCCCGCCCGTACCGTCTGCCAACGTTCATGAAGTGGGTCGCCTTGGCGATCTTCATCTTCTGGGCAGTCGTGTGGGCCTACGGCGGCTGGAACGCACCAAGCATCGTGGTGTCAGCGGATCAAGGCCCTGGCCTGTTCCTGATGGGCATCGTGATCATGCTGGTGTACATCCCGCTGCACCAGTGGCGCCGGTCAAGTGACCGCCGCAAGGGCATCGACACGGAGATGACAGCCGCTCTGTAACAAGCCGTTAAACAAGTGGTGCCCTCGAGCTTTTGCTCGGGGGCACCACTTGTTTTCCCACTCGGCCACCGTCTCGGGCTGCTGCCTACTCAGCCCTCACCAAGACCGTGACCTCTCGTGATCACTTGTAAACCCTTCGAAGGCGCGTCGTGCCGCGACTAGTGGCTGGCGGGACGTTCGATCAGAAGGCCACTGGCTTGAACACAGGCAAGTGGATCGACGAAGGCGCGTTCGCCGCGGCCCGTTGCTCAGATCGTCCCGTGCCACCCCAATCCCGGTCGATCCTGTCAAGCCTGAAAAACACCGAGGCAGGAAGCGAAACTGCTACAGGTCACGTGCCCCATGGATCACCCTGTGGGCGAGTCACACCATCGTCGCTCGCCGCCGAATGCGTCCAGAATCGACGCTCAGCCCGGAAGATCATTTGCTTATAAAACCTTGTGCGGATTGGAAGCACATGCTAGCGTCCGCCGCACCCAGAAGATCAACAACTGCCGAGGTGAGGTTCAGCGTGCTTAATCGTTTAAGTGACGACGCGACTGCGCCAGCCGTCTCACCCAGCGGCAACGAAGGGTCAGCCGCGTACGAGGCGCTCAGATTGGGTGTCGATATTGGCGGGACTTTCACCGACTTCACGGTCACGAGCAGGTCTGGTGAAGTTCAATTCATCTGGAAGGAAGAGACAACGCCCCAGGACCTGTCAGCGGGCGTACTTACCGGCCTTGATGCAATCGCGCGGCATTACGGGCTGTCTACGGTGGATCTACTCGGCCGCGCAGATCTCCTCGTGCACGGGACTACTGCGGCGACAAATTCTGTCATCGAGCGGAATGGGCCTTCGACGGGGCTGCTGTGCACCAAAGGCTTTCGGGATGTCCTCTACTTCCGCGATGGCCTCAAGCCGGAGCGCTTCAACATCCACCTGGAACACCCACGCGAATTCGTGGATCGCTATCTGAGAATCGGTGTGCGCGAACGATTGGACCGGAACGGAAGCATCGTCCAGGAGCTCGTCGAGGACGATGTTCGCGAGGCTGCGGCAGTCTTTAGGAAGGCCGGCGTTCGGTCGGTTGCTATCGCATTCCTTTGGTCGATGATCAACCCCGATCACGAATTGCGTGCGGCTGAAATCCTGCGGGAAGAGCTTCCTGACTGCTACGTAGTCACGTCGTATGCAGTCATGCCAGAGATTCGGGAGTGGGAGCGCACTTCAGCTACGGTCCTGAGCGCCTACATTCTGCCGGTGATCGACACATACCTGCGCAAACTCGAGGACCATCTGCGCGTTAATGGACTCAAGCGCGAGATGCTTGTGATGCAGGTCAACGGCGGGTGCGCGCCTGTCGCGGAGATCCTGCGAAGGCCCGTATACGCGCTGCACTCGGGGCCGGCCGCGGCACCTGCGGCCGCCGTTTGGTACGCGCAGGCCCTTGGCGCGGATGACCTGATCACGGTTGACATGGGAGGAACGAGTTTCGACATCTGCCTTATTACTGGTGGCAGAGCCGAAATGACTCGAAACCTGCAGGTTGATGGCCAACCCATTGGTGTACCCGCAGTGGATGTGACCTCGATTGGCGCCGGCGGGGGGAGCATCGCCTGGATTGATCCAGGGGGCGCCTTGCGAGTCGGCCCGAAGAGTGCCGGCGCTGTTCCCGGGCCCGTCTGCTACGGCGCGGGTGGAACTGAGCCAACCGTTACGGATGCGAACCTCGTTCTTGGCTTCCTCGCCCCGGACGGTTTCCTGGGTGGCCGCAAGACGCTCGACCTAGAGCGAGCTCAGCAGGCCATCAACGATCGCATCGCTGTCCCCCTTGGACTCACTCTGCTGGAAGCCGCATCGGGCATCGTGCAGGTTGTCGACGCGAACATGGTGGGGGCTATCCGAGCTCAATCACTTACCCGCGGTATTGACCCTCGTAAATACGTACTTGTAGTCGGGGGAGGCGCTGGAGGCGCACACGCCTGCGGTCTCGCCCGGCAGCTCGGCATCCGCCGGGTCTTTGTTCCAAGGGAAGCCGGCACCTTCTGCTCATTTGGGATGACGGTGACGGACGTGCGCCACGACTACTCGCGAACCCACCACGCAATCTCATCCGATTTGGATCTTGTGGCTGTCGACCGCGTCTTTGAGCAACTGGAAGTCGATGCGCGCACGCGGCTGCTGGCGGATGGCTTCTCTCCAGAGGAGATCGAACTGCGTCGTTTCGCTGACGCGAGGTATCCGGGCCAGGTTCACGATCTGACGATCCCAGTTCCGTTGGGGACTCCCTACACGGGGGCGGATTCGGAAGCTATCGAGGCACAGTTTCATGCCGAGCACGACCGCCACTTTGCGTACTCAAGGCCTGACCTGCCGGTGGAGTTGGTCCATTGGCGCGTCAGTTCCACAGGTTCGAGTGGCCTGTCGAAGCCAGACCTTGGCTCGGCCACCAAGTCACAACCAGTGGGCGCCGTGGTTGGGGAGAGGAATATCTACTTCCCGATCGTGCGAGAGAACCGTCTGACGCCGATTTACCAGGCGGACAAACTCTCTGCTGGTGACCAATTTGTTGGTCCAGCTGTCGTGCAGGCGGCAACAACGACCTTGGTGATCAATCCTGGCGACGAGGTAGTCGTCCTACCAGACGGTGGATACGCAATCACTATCGACTTGGATTCCAACAAGCCCACCAACCCCTCGCAGCAGTCCGACTCAGTCAAGGGATAGGAGGCGTTTCGCCATGGATTCCGTTCAAGAGACGACGCAAACCGAATCGTTCGATCCGATCTTGTTTAGTGTCATGCTCGGCCGGCTGAACAACATCGTTAACGAGATGGCTGTAGGGCTTGAGCGCTCTGCTTGCTCTTCGGTTATCGCCCTATGCCATGACTTCTCGGTCGCCATCTACGACATTCAGTGTCGTCAGGTCTGTATGCACGACTCACTGCCATCACACACGGCGTCTCTCGATCTGGTCTTAGCAGAGATCGCGAGGTATTTCGCTGACGAGATTGAGGACGGCGACGTCTTCGCGTGTAACGACCCATACAGTTTCAACTCGCACATTGGGGACCTTGTAACTGCCACCCCTGTCTTTGTTGATGGCGTGCACACGTTTTGGTCGGTCGGCAAGGGTCATCAAATGGACACGGGCGCGTTCGTCGCGTCCAGCGTCACTGCGGCTGCCCGCGACGTCTACCAAGAGGGCATTCGTATCCCACCATTGAAGATCTACTCCCGCGGCAAACCTCGCAGAGATGTGTTGGACTTCTACCTCACCAATGTGCGGTACCGCGAACTGGTCTTCGGTGACCTTCTGGCGCAAATCGGATCCATCAGCACGGGCAGAGAACGCATGCTCGAGTTAGTAAGTGACTTCGGGCTCCAGCAGGTCACTCGGTACGTTGAGTCGATCCTCGAATACGCCGATCGCCGCATGAGCGACGAAATCCGTTCGATACCCGATGGCGAGTACTTCGGGGAGGGTTGGGTAGATAGCGACGGCCATGAGCAAGTCAACATTCCAATTCGAGTGAAGGTGACCGTGTCCGGTGACACGGTCAAGGTTGATTGCACTGGAAGCGGTCCGCAAGGAGGCGGCGGAGTAAACGGCTCCTATGCGTCAACTCAGGCGGCAGGGAAGATCCCCTTCCTGATGTACATCGACCCCGACATTCCGCACAATGCCGGATGTCTGAAGCACATCGAGGTATTTGCCCCCGAGGGCACGATCTGCAACGCCGTATTCCCCGCTTCGACTTCTACCGCAACGATTGTGCCGGCGGACGCCATCCAGGATGCGGTCAACAAGGCGATGGCCTCAGCAATTCCCGAACGTGTTCCGGCTGGTGGGGCGCGGTGCGGAAACGTGCCGCAGCTGACCGGTGTGCACAGCGTCACAGGTGAGCAGTGGGGGCTGATGCAATTCAACAACACGGTCGGCGGGGGGGCGTCTAAGGGAGCCGACGGGTGGCCCCTCTACGAGAGCGTTGGATGCGCGGGGGGTCTGAAGATTCAGGCGATCGAGGAGATGGAACTCCTGTACCCCTTGCTCGTCGAGGAAATGGAGATCGAAGCCGACTCGATGGGGTTGGGCAGGTGGATCGGCGGACCAGGTGTTCGACTCACGGTGCGGCCGACTGCTGGTTCGATGGAGTGCATCACCTTCGGAGACGGATACAACAACCCACCGCATGGTGTGCTCGGTGGAACACCCGGCTGCGGTGGCGGGATGTACGTGTCATCTGCGGATGGGGGTCGACGATTCCTCTCAGCCACCGCCCACGCCTCCATCGCGGCAGGTGAGGTGCTCGTTGGAATTGCGAGCGGAGGTGGGGGCTATGGCAATCCACTTGAACGTGATGTCGAACTGATCAGGCGCGATGTTCGTGACGGGATACTCAGCCCCGAGCTCGTCCGTCGAGTGTTCGGACTTGTCTTCTCCTCGCTCGACGGCCCTGAGATTGATGCCGACGCCACGGCGTCCGAGCGTCAGCAACTCGCCGAGATTCCCAGGCCTCTTATCGATCCCATGCACGCCAGCGCGGCAACGTGGTTGTCCGACAACTTCCGTGTGGGCGATGTCTACGTCAACGGTTCGGAACTCGACAATGCAGCCGTGAGGGCGACACCATGACCGCCGAGCTCCAGCCTCAGTTCGTGCTGTCAGCCGTACTGAATGAAGTCGGGCTCAAGCCAAACGCCTTAGCTGGGTCACCAGTTGAGTCCGAGTTGGTCATCTACGCCGATGACGCCATCGAGATGGGCATCTGGGAAGTAACACCGGGCACCTTCCGCGGGAGCAAGGAGGGCGTGTATGAATTCATGCACTTCGCTCAGGGCGCCGGCACGATCACGGATGAATCAGGCGCGGTCATTCACATTTCTCCAGGCCTTAGCGTCTTCGTTCCCGACGGCTGGCGAGGTACCTGGGATGTTACGGAGACCGTACGAAAGACCTACGTCATCAACCGCACAGCAAAGGAGCCCAGCCAATGAGTGCTTCACTAGAGTTCGATCGTCGTTCAGGACCGTTGGCTGGCGCAATCGCGGCAGCTGTCACCCCGTTTACTCCCGGGGGCGAGGAGCTCGATCTCACCGCTGTTGGGCCACTTGTTGAA
>CAIXFH010000006.1 GCA_903918645.1 uncultured Actinomycetes bacterium
CGGCTGCTAGATCTCTGGCTCGGTGATCGCGACGATCTGTGCGTTGTCGGTGATGCCAGCCAGACCATTTACACCTTCACGGGCGCGAGCTCGTCCTACCTGGTCGACTTTCGAACCCGTTTCCCCCATGCCACTGAGGCCCGGCTCGTGCGCTCATATCGCTCAACCCCACAGGTGGTTGCTCTTGCCAATCGGGTGCTCTCCAGCGCCACCGGTCCAGAGGCGCGGCTTCGACTCGAGCTGCGTGCCACCCGCGACGATGGCCCGGCCCCCACGATGGCCACGTACGACGATGAACAGGCAGAGGCTGCGGCGAGCGCTAAAGCGATCGCTGCGCTCATCGCGTCAGGCACTCCTGCGCGCGAGATCGCGATCCTGTATCGCATCAACGCCCAGTCCGAAGCCTTCGAGGAGGCACTGGGTGAAATCGGGATTCCTGTTGTGCTGCGTGGAGAATCGTCGTTCTTCGAGCGCGGTGAGGTCCGAGAGGCGATGACCCGTATCCGTGGAGCGGCACGTGGTGGTGAGGCCGCTGGCGACCTCAGCGCCGATGTTCGCGCGGTGCTTTCCGCGATGAATTGGTCCAGCGAACCACCGAGTGGCACCGGAGCAGTTCGCGAGCGTTGGGAGAACTTGCTTCGCCTGGTCACGTTGGCCGACGATCTGGCGGCCGCCTCGCCAGAAGCCGGATTGTCCGATCTAGTCGACGAACTCGATCAGCGGGCTGCCACCCAGTCGGCGCCCACCGCCGACGGCGTCACACTCGCAACGGTGCACGCAGCCAAGGGGCTCGAATGGGACGCCGTGTTCGTCGTCGGCCTGGTCGCTGGCACTTTCCCGATTCAGTACGCCGACACTCCCGCGCGGATCGAGGAGGAGCGCCGCCTCTTTTACGTTGCGTGCACCCGTGCTCGCCGCCATCTGACTTTGTCGTGGGCCCGTAGCCGGAATGGTCGCGGTCGCCGCGATCGATCGCCGTTTCTCGATATCGCGATGGGTCCTGATCTCGCGACGGAGCTCGCCGGTGGCGGATTCGTGCGAGGCAGCGGTTCACAAAGTTCGCAACGATCTCGTCGACGCGGGCCAGCCACCTGCCGGGTGTGCGGTTCGGCGTTAGTTACTGGCGCCGAATCTGCCCGCGGCCGATGTCGCACCTGCCCGGCTTCCTACGACGAGGAACTTTTCGACCGGCTCAAGGTTTGGCGTAAGCAGGAAGCTGACACGCGATCGGTGCCGGCATATGTCGTGTTCACTGACGCCACTTTGGAAAATGTCGCCACCGAGTTGCCCGTCGATTCGCGCGCTTTGCTGGCTATTCCCGGGATCGGGGCACGCAAACTCGAGGCGTACGGGGATGCTGTTCTCGCCCTGGTGCGCGGTGAGCAGCCGGCCAACTCGTCAGGTGAGGATGCCCAGCCAGACATCGATTAGCCCCCTCGGGGTGGTCCGCTCGTCGGACATTGGTGCGAGTTGGCTTGATCACTTCGCCCGAACACTTGGTTGTATCGCGCCCACACGCGTGGCAGCGTTTTGTTTCTGAGCGGGCGTAGCCGTGAGCCGTTGCGCGCGACGACGAGCACGAGGGGGAGCGAGAGGGGGACCGCGACATGAATCCAGTTCCGGAATCAGAGTTGGATCAGCAAGCCCAGTTTCAATCTGGTGTGCGCGGGGAGATCCGCGCGGAAGATGCAGTGCAGGCTCGTCTGGCCCAGGCTGAGCGTCGACGTGCGGAGCGAGCGCTGGCGTCTGAGGAGCAGGCAGAGCATCGCGCCCGTGAGGCGAGCGAAGCGATCCACGAACCCCGCCAGCGTCATCAGTGGGGACGCCCGCGCATGTAGGCGCGTCAACCCGTACTCGGCAACCTGTAGTCGACGTGGCACGAAGGGGGGTGAATCCCGTGGCAGCGGAGATGATCGCGAACCCGGTTCGGGCAAGTCCGGCATGGTCGGCCTCATCTGATCTGGAAATCAAGGAGGGAGAATGACTCACGCACTTGTGAATTCGCACACTGTGTCCGTGCTAGGTGACCAGTTGCGGCGTGAAGCGGCTGATGCCCGAGTTCGACGGGCCGCACGGCAGGCTAGCCGGGCGGCTAGGGCAGATCGTCGCGCCGAACACGCCAAGGTTCGAGTAGTCAAGGCCGAGCAACGCGCGGCAAGCAAGAGTCAGCTTGCCGCTGACCACCACGACCGAACCCAGGTGCTCTTCGGGCAGGCCGGGTTCGATTGGTAACGGTAGTGGGTGGACGACCGCCGCGTCGTCCGCCCACTACTCGGTTTCTCAGCTTCGGTGCGGCACCATGTGGGAGTGGTGTTCCCGGCTGGGCTCGAGGCAGCGGTCGCGTCGTTGCGTGCGCCCGAGTTGTCGCCCATCGTTGATCTGCTCGCGTGGCCTTCGCCGGATCGTGATGACTCCGGTCGACCCCTTGCCGTCTTCGTCGCTGACTTCGGTGGGGTCGCGTGTCTCGATGCTGACAATCCAGAGGGTGTGCTGATCGAGGGACGTCACCCGCTGCCGTCCACCGATCCGATGGTCTTCGCGGTGCACCTCGATGAGGCAGCCGATCCGTCGCCGGATCACGAGCGAAACTCCTACCCGCTGCCTTGGATGCGGTTGTCATCCTTCTTCACCGATCCACGCAGCCCCGACATTGCCGTGGTTCACACCGGCAAACACTTCTTCCCTGAGCAGGGTGGACACGAGGGTGAACATGGCTCCCTTGGCGTGATCCAGTCACGCGCCCCGCTGGTGCTGTCGGGTGCTGGTGTCCGATCGCGCGGCGCCTTAGACCACCACGCGCGCCTCGTCGATGTCATGCCCACCTTGGCCTGGGTGGCAGGTGTTGAGCCGGCATCGCTCGCTGATCTCGACGGTGTGATCCGCAGTGATCTGGTTGAGCGAGGTGCTCGCTACGTGATCGGACTTCTGTGGGATGGCGCGCACCCCGGCTCCCTGGTCGAGCGTGCGGCTAGCGGCGAGTTACCAGGAGTGGCAAGGCTTCTCGAGCGTGGCTGCTATCTCACCGGGGGCGCTGTCGCTGAGTTCCCGAGCCTCACACTGGTCAATCACACGAGCATGTTGACCGGTGTCGGGCCCGGTCGCCATGGAGTGGTCGGCAACGTTTACTGGGACCGTGAGTCGAATGCTCGCGTTGTTCCCAATGATGCCTCGACTTGGCACCGGGTCGCGCAGTTGTATCGCGACGGCGTCACGACTTTGTTCGAGGCTGTCGTGTCGGCTCGCCCCGACGCGCGAACGGCGAGCATCAATGAAATGACCGAGCGGGGCGCTTGGGCATCAACCTTTGCGCTGGTGCGCTCGATTCTTGATTCGGGCGATGCAGGTGGGTCCGGCTTGTCTGCGGCCGCTGAGCCCGATGACTTCCTCACCATGATGCGCGGGTTCTTGCCCGACCCGTTGGAATCGAATCTCGTAACACATTCTCGTTGCGCGGAAGATATGGACTACGCGTTCTACTCCGCGATCGACCTGTTCGGGTTGTCATCAATGCTCGAACTGTTTTCGGGCGACGAGGGTGACTGGCCCGCGGTGAGTTGGTGGTCGCAGTACACCACCGACGCGGCACATCATGCCGGAGGTCCGCGGTCGGCCATCGCAACAGATGGCCTCCGTGACTGTGATGCGCGGCTCGTTGTGCTACTCGATCACCTTGACTCGATTGGAGCACTCGATCGGTCATTGATCCTGCTTACCGCGGATCATGGTTTCGAGAGTGCTGACACCAGTGTCCGTGGCGATTGGGCGCCTGCCCTGGCTGCGGCGCTCGAGCCGCTCGGCGTTCCTTGGCGCGATGAAGGCCCCGGATTCATCTACTTAGGAGTTCAGCAATGACCGTCCAAGTGTGCAGCCAGTGCGGGTTCTCGCTCGACGATGCCCTCAACGAGGCTAGCGGGCTGGCCGCACTTGCCTGGGTCAGGACTAACGACCACGGCCGAACCACAACTCAGTGCACTTTGTGTACTCGAGCCAATATTCGCGCGATCGAAGCCCACCTCGATCAGGAGGCGTGGTCCACCGCTAGGTGAGTTGAGTCGGGATCGGCTCGATCACGCCGGGGTTGTCGCGGTGCCCGGTTCGCTCGGCGCCTACTCCAGCGATCACCACTAAGACCACGCCCGCAACCTGGAACCCGTTCGGGAACTGCGCGAGCAGTACGACCCCGAGCACGGTGCCAACTGCGGGTTCAAGTGCCATCAGCGTGCCGAACGCCGCAGTGGTGAGTCGTCGTAAAGCCAATAGTTCCAGTGCAAATGGGATCACGGGCATAAGTAGTGCGAGGCCGATCGACTGCAGGATCAAGGTTGTCGTGAGGTGGCCCCAGACTCCAGGCATGCCCACGATCCCGGCGACGCAGGCGCCAATCGGGATCGTGATCGCAAGGCCCTGCAGACCTGAGAAGGCATCGCCAACTCGTTGGGTCAAGATGATGTAGGTGGCCCAGCCCAGTGCCGAGGCCAGGGCGAAGCAGATGCCTACTGGGTCGATCTCGCCGGTCCACGGTCGAGTCAGGAGCAGTACACCGATCAGCGCGAGTGCGGGCCACAGAAGTGCTCGCCGGCTGTGGCTTCGCAGTGCTGCGACAGCCAGCGGCCCGAGGAATTCGATCGCGACGGTAGTGGCCAGGGGGATGCGCTCGAGTGCATGCAGGAAGGTGACAGTCATCATGCCGGTGACGATGCCGAGGACCACTGCCATGCGGAGTTCAGCCCCTGTGTACTCCCGCAGTCGGGGCCGGGCGATGACCAGGAAGATCATCCCGCCAACTAGCAGGCGCAAAAACGCAGTGCCGCTTGGGCCGATCGAATCGAAGGTGCTCATCGACAGCGCGGCACCAGTCTGGACGATGACGATTGAGGCCAACGCCAATGACCACGCTGGGACTTGATCGGTGCCGCCCCGGGAGGCGATGGATTGAGAACTCACACTGCGAAGGATGGCACCCAGCGAAGTAGTTCCGCACGCATGGGTACGGTCGCCTCCATTTGCGAGAGCACGCCAATGCCGCCGAGCCACACCCGGTGGATCAACAGGTACGACGGTGGCAGGTTGATCTTGAACCCCACCGTGAAGTCCGGACGCCGAGGATCGTTCAGCCGGGTGAACTGTCCGCGCATCCAATCGCGGGAGAAGTGAAAGTACTCGTGCACTGCGGGCTCGGCGAAGGGCCCGAGGTAGTCGAGCAGCATTTGTGGGTCTACGTCGATGTCTGGCTTGATGAACCCCTCGGCGCGCAGCCCCTCGACCA
>CAIXFH010000007.1 GCA_903918645.1 uncultured Actinomycetes bacterium
CGGCACACCGGCGATGAGCAATGACATGGTCGAGGAACACACAGATCACATAGACGTCGAGCCGTTGGAGCTCAACGCCTCTGACACCTGACGGATGGCGTAAGGGAACACTTCCTAGGACGGCAGCACCGGAACGAGCGCGCGCTCGGCGAGTGCGCCGTGCCCGATCTCGCGACGCTTGGGCGAACCCACGCGACCAGTCTCACCGGTTGAGTAAGGCGGGAAGTTGTAGTTGTGCATGTACCGCTTGCGAGTCTCGGGGTTCAGCGTGTCGAGCTGCTGTTCCATGCGAAGCATGTTCAAGGTGGAGACACCCAGGATCTGGGTCTCACCGCGCTCGAACAGTGCTGAACCGTGAGCACGCGGGACGATGTCGACCTCTGCCGACAACGTACGTATGTCGGTGAGGCCACGGCCATCGATGCGGATCTTGTCGCGCAGAACGCGCTGGCGTACGAGCTTCTTGGTCAACGAGCGAAGAGCTGCACTGACCTCCTTCTCGCGACCGTCAAACTGGCCCGCGAGACGCTCGGCGGCCAGACCCTTGACGCGATCGAGTTCGGTTTCGCGCTCCTGCTTACCGAAGATGGTCAGCGCTGCAGCGAGCTCGGTGGAGACGGCGGTCTCGACCGCGTCGAACGCATCTGCCTGGTAATCAAGGAAGATCGGGAACACCGCAGTTTCCTTGGAGACCTGAGCAGCCAGTGCGCTCTGTGCATCGCACAGTGCCCGAATGAAGGGCTTGGCTGCGTCGAGGCCCTGCGCCACGACCTCTTCGGTGGGGGCGGTCGCGCCGCCACGGACCAACTCGATGGTGTTCGCAGTGGCTTCGGCCTCGACCATCATGATCGCGACGTCGTCACCGACGATACGACCGGCGACGACCATGTCGAACACTGCCTCTTCGAGGTCGCTGTGGTTGGGGAATGCGACCCACTGACCCTTGATGAGGGCAACGCGTACGCCACCGATCGGGCCGCTGAAGGGCAGGCCGGCGATCTGAGTCGACATCGATGCAGCGTTGATCGCCACGACGTCGTAGAGGTGATCGGGGTTAAGCGAGAGCACCGTGACGACTACCTGGATCTCATTGCGCAGACCCTTGACGAACGATGGGCGCAGCGGACGATCGATGAGGCGACAGGTCAAGATGGCGTCTTCGCTGGGGCGTCCCTCACGGCGGAAGAACGAGCCTGGGATACGCCCAACTGCGTACATGCGCTCTTCTACATCCACAGTCAAGGGGAAGAAGTCGAACTGGTCCTTGGGCGACTTGCCGGCCGTGGTGGCCGACAGCAGCATGGTGTCGTCGTCAAGGTAGATGACGGCCGAGCCGGCTGCCTGCTGGGCAAGACGACCTGTTTCGAACCGAACCGTGCGAGTACCAAATGCACCGTTATCGATAACGGCTTCGGACGTGTAAATCTCGGGACCCTCCATGGGTGCCCTCCTCTGTCTGTCATGGACGACGAGGAGCGAGCGCTGGAGTGCCTGAAAGTCGGCAGGAGGCCGGTCATCGATCGAAGCACGCGGGCC
>CAIXFH010000008.1 GCA_903918645.1 uncultured Actinomycetes bacterium
GGTCGATACCTCAGAGCCAGCCTGGGTGAAGCGGAAGATGTTGTCGACGAAGAGCAACACGTCCTGCTTTTGCACGTCGCGGAAGTACTCGGCCATGGTCAGGGCTGACAGCGCAACACGAAGACGCGTGCCCGGCGGCTCATCCATCTGGCCGAAGACCAGCGCGGTCTTGTTAATGACGCCCGACTCGGTCATTTCGCCGAAGAGGTCATTACCCTCACGGGTGCGCTCACCGACACCGGCGAACACCGACACACCGCTGAAGTTCTCGGCGACTCGGTAGATCATTTCCTGGATCAGCACGGTCTTGCCGACACCGGCACCACCAAACAGGCCGATCTTGCCGCCCTTGACGTACGGGGTCAGCAGGTCGATGACCTTGATGCCGGTCCAGAAGACCTCGGTCTTGCTCTCCAACTGATCGAACGTGGGGGCCTGCGCGTGGATACCACGACGCTCGGTGATCTGCAGCGACGACTCTGGGACGTCGAGCGGCTGGCCCAGGGTGTTCCACACGTGGCCGAGGGTGACGTCACCCACGGGCACGGTGATGGCATCACCGGTGTCGCGGACGTCGGTGCCACGCACCAGACCATCGGTGGGCTGCATGGAGATTGCGCGCACCATGTTGTCGCCAATGTGCTGGGCGACCTCCAGGGTAAGCGTGCGTGCCCCGCTGCCGTCGCCGAAGTCGACGTCTACCTTCAGCGCGTTGAAGAGCTTGGGCATGGCCTCGACGGGGAACTCCACGTCGACGACCGGCCCCGTTACTCGGGCCACGCGACCAACTCCGGTCGTGGTTTCAGTCGTTGTGCTCATGGTGGTCCTCGACTCCTATGCGGATGCGGAGAGAGCGTCGGCGCCGCCGACGATCTCGCTGATCTCTTGGGTGATCTCGGCCTGGCGGGCCTGGTTTGCTTGCCGGGTAAGACTCTTGATGATTTCTTCGGCGTTATCGGTTGCGGCCTTCATAGCCCGGCGACGGGCGGCGTGCTCGGACGCTGCAGCGAGCAGCAGCGCCGTGTAAACAAGGTTCTCGATGTAGCGCGGTAGCAGCGCATCCAACACTGCTCCCGCCGAGGGCTCGAACGAGTACAACGGGAACGGACCAGTGCCGGCTGCTGCTGCCTGCTCGGCGGTCTGCTCGATTACCTCGAGGGGCAGGATGCGACGAACGATGGGCCGCTGAGTGACCATGCTTTCGAACTGGGTGTAGACGACGTGAATCTCGTCGCAACCACCCTCAGCGGTGGGCTGATTAAAGGCCTCAAGGAGCTCATCTGCGATGGCCTTGGCATCGGCGTAGGACGGCTGATCAGTAAAGCCCGTCCACGATGCCCGAATCTTGCGACCACGGAATCGGTAGTAGCCCAACGCCTTACGGCCGACGAGAAAGGGCACTGCCTCGACACCCTCGGAGAGCAGCAGCGCTGTGAGACGCTCGCCTTCCTTGATTGCTGCCGACGAATAGCCACCCGCAAGACCACGGTCGGCGGTGATAACAAGCACTGCCGCCCGCTTGCGATCGGCAGGTACCGGATTGGTGAGGGGGTGACCACCGCTGGTGCTTGATGCCGCAGCCGAAATCGCACGGAAAAGTTCGCGCGAGTACGGTGTCGCCGCATCGACGCGCTGCTGCGCCTTGACGATACGAGACGACGCGATGAGCTCCATCGCCTTCGTGATCTTCTTGGTCGCCTGGACGGATCGGATCCGCCTCCGGTAAACCCTTAGTTGTGCACCCATAGGTCTGCGATCCTCTAGCCCTTAACCCGGGTGATCGTGGTGTTCTCGACCTCGGACTCAGGCAACGCCTCGACTACCTCGTGCAGGAGCGGCACACCGGACGCGGTCAGGAACTGGTTCTTGAACCCGGCGACAGCCTTCTCAAGAGCGGTCACTGAATCGTCGCTGAGGTCGTTGCTGGTGCGGATGGCATCCATGACGGCCTTGTTGTCACGCTTCATGTAGTCGAGGAACTCGCGCTCAAAGCGCTTGATGTCCTCGATCGGCACGTCGTCGAGCTTGCCGGTGGTTCCGGTCCACACCGAGACGACAGCATCTTCCATCGGGAAGGGCGCGTACTGCGACTGCTTGAGCAACTCGACCAGTCGTGAACCACGAGCCAGTTGGGCCTTTGACGCAGCGTCAAGGTCTGACCCGAAGGCCGAGAAGGCCTCAAGCTCACGGAACTGAGCCAGGTCAAGACGCAAGCGTCCAGCGACCTTCTTCATCGCCTTGGGCTGCGCAGAACCACCGACACGCGAGACCGAGATACCGACGTTGATGGCTGGACGCACACCTGAGTTGAACAAGTCCGACTCAAGGAAGCACTGACCGTCGGTGATCGAGATGACGTTGGTGGGGATGTACGCGGAGACGTCGTTGGCCTTGGTCTCGATGATGGGCAGGCCCGTCATCGAACCGGCACCGAGTTCATCGGAGAGCTTTGCGCAACGCTCGAGCAGACGTGAGTGCAAGTAGAAGACGTCACCGGGGTAAGCCTCGCGGCCCGGCGGACGACGCAGCAGCAGAGACACCGCACGGTAGGCCTCGGCCTGCTTGGACAGGTCATCAAAGATAATGAGTACGTGCTGGCCCTGGTACATCCAGTGCTGGCCGATGGCCGAACCGGTGTACGGAGCGAGGTACTTGAAGCCGGCCGGGTCAGACGCGGGAGCCGCGACGATGGTCGTGTACTCCATTGCGCCATAGTCCTCGAGCGCGCCCTTGACGGCCGCGATGGTCGAGCCCTTCTGGCCGATGGCAACGTAGATGCACTTGACCTGCTTCTTGGGATCGCCCGATTCCCAGTTCTGCTTCTGGTTGATGATCGTGTCGATCGCCACCGCAGTCTTACCGGTCTGACGGTCACCGATGATCAGCTGGCGCTGGCCGCGACCGATGGCGGTCATAGCGTCGATGGCCTTGATCCCGGTCTGCATCGGCTCCTTTACGGGCTGACGCTGAACGACAGAGGGCGCCTGGAGCTCGAGCACGCGACGTGCCTCGGCCTGGATCGGCCCTTTGCCGTCGATCGGGTTCCCAAGCGGGTCAACAACGCGGCCCAGGTAGCCATCGCCCACGGGCACCGACAAGATCTCACCGGTGCGCTTGACCGACTGGCCCTCGGCGACCTTGGAGCCTTCGCCCAGGAGCACAACACCGATCTCGCGGATGTCGAGGTTAAGGGCGAGACCGAGCAGGCCACCCTCGAACTCGAGCAGCTCGTTGGTCATGGCCGAGTGCAGGCCCTCGACGCGCGCGATACCGTCACCGGTTTCGACTACGCGCCCAACCACCTCGCGGGTGGCCTCGGGGGCATACGCCTCGACGTTGCGCTCGATCGCGTCGCGGATGTCCTCCGGTCGGATCGTCAGCTCCGTCATGATGTCCTGCTCTCTCGTTCTCGCGCCGGTTCTTGGCGCCGTCGGTCTGGGGCGGTGGGGCGGTGGTGCGGTAGGGCGAAAGATCTAGGCAAGCGTTCTGGGTAGGTCAGGCAAGGATGGCGCGACGCGCCTGGTCGAGCCGGCTGGCGATACTGCCATCGATGACATCGTCACCGATGCGTACGACGATGCCGCCGAGCACATCAGGATCAACCACGACGTTGAGTCGAACCTGTCGGCCCATCATCGAGGTGAGCGCTGCGGCAAGACGGGTGTTCTGGTCGTCGTTCAGCGTGATCGCGCTGCGGACTTCAGCAACAGTCTGATTGCGCTGAGCACTGGCCAGAGTGGACAGGCTCCCAATCGCAGCAGCCGGACGTCGGTTGCGCAGATTCGCAGCCATGTGTGTCAGCAGCGCGGTTGTGGTTGGCGTGCCAGTGGGCCCAACGAGATTGCGAATCAACTCGCCCTTGCGATCAGAGGCGACCGCCGGATCGGTGAGTGCCAACTGCAACTCAGGTGACTGCTCGACCGCACGGCCGAAGGTGAACAACTCATTTTCGATGCGGTCCAAGGTGCCGTCGGTGTCGGCGCTGATGAAGGCGACCTGCGCGCCGATCTGCTCGAGTGCCTCGACAAGGTCAGCATCGTTGGACCAGCGGGCTGCCGCGACGTCGCTCAAGACCGCCATTGCTAGCGGAGAAAGCTGCGAGCCGAACAGCGAAGTCGCGATTCCGGTGCGGACCTGCACTGGCTGACCTGCGTCAGCTAGTGCGTTGCGCAACGACTTTTGCTCGCCCAAGATTCGAGCGACAGCGAGCAACTCGCCAGACATCGCGGCGAAGCCGGGCTCACTACGACGATCGTCGAGTGAGGCCTGCAGCGCAGCCAGCGAGAGACGGGACGAACCGAGCATCAGTTAGTCGCCCCGTTCGCCTGAGCTTCGAGGTCGGCAATGAAACGGTCGACGGTGGCGCGGGCACGAGCATCGTCAGTTAACGACTCGCCCACGACCTTGCTGGCCAGCGAGACGGCTAGAGCACCTACCTCGCGGTGAAGCGATGCCAAGGTAGAAGCACGCTCGGCGCTCAGTGAGGCCTCTGCGCGAGCTGTGACGAGCGCAGCCGCATCGGCCGCCTCGCGTCGAGCACCCTCAACGATGACAGTGCGATCGGCTTGCGCCGCCGCAATGATTTCGCTTGCCTGACGGCGACCCTCATCAAGGGCAGCACGGCGCTCAGTGTCCGCGGCAGCCGCATCAGCCCGCGCAACTTCCGCGGCCTCAAGGGATGTCCGGATCTGGGTCTGCCGTTCCTCCATGGCCTTGTTAATCGGAGGAATGATCCACTTCATCATCGCGTAAACGATGAAGAGGAACACTGCCAACTCGACAAAGAACGTGCCGTTTGGCAACAAGAAGATTTCAGCTATAGATCCCACGTCAACGCACTCCAGTTCGTGTCCAGCTACGTCTTGCGCACCCCGTCACCAGAAGCGTGTGCCACTGGTGACGTTGCCTTCCCGACTACTTAGCCGAGAAGACGTAAACGAATACGACCATGAAGAGAAGGTTGATGAAGTAGGCAGCCTCAACCAGACCAACGGTCAGGAAGAAGTACTGGCGAGCCTTGTTCTCAATCTCTGGCTGACGAGCAATAGCGCTGATCGTTGAGCTACCGACCAGACCGTCACCGATCGCCGCACCAGCCGCGCCACCAGCAAGTGCCAGTCCGCCACCGATAAGGGCACCAGCGATACGAATCGCGTCGTTAAGCCCTGCATCTACTGCCATTGTCTTCCTCCACTGCTCGGGATCTGCATTGATTTCTGTTTCGAATTCGTCCGTACGTTTCGTGCGGCCTAGATTCCATTCGATCGTGCGAACGCGGTGCTGTGGGCCGGTGCGGCCGCGAGCGCGTCCAGCCTAGTGTTCGTCAGTCGACATGCCGATGCCGAGGTAGATGATGGTCAAGAGCGCGAAGATGAAGGCCTGGATCGCACCGATGAACAGCGCGAACGGCTTCCAGACGAGTTCACCGACCGGTACGAGGAAGATCGGCAGCAGAGCCGTGATCACCGAAACCATCAAGACGCTGGCGAAGATGTTGCCAAAGAGTCGGAAGGTCAGGGTAATTGGCTTGGTGATCTCTTCGATGATGTTGATCGGCAGCATCACCGGGTAGGGCTGAAGGTAGTGCTTGAAGTACCCACGGGCACCGCGCGACTTGATGGAGTTCCAGTGCACCAGGAAGATCACCGTGAGCGCCATGGCAAGGGGCAGGTTGACATCTGAGGTCGGTGCCGGGAACCACTCGGGGTTGTGACCGCTGGGGATGATCTCAATCCAGTTGCAGACCAAGATGAACAAGAACAGCGAGGTGGCCAGCGGGACGAACCGGCGGCTCTGCGGACCGATTGCCGACTCAGCAATGTCACCGACGCTGCCGACGACGGTCTCCCAGAAGAGCTGCAACTTGCCGGGCACACCCGAGGTAACACGCATCCGCATTGCGAAGCCAAGACCAAGGACGATCGCTGCCGCCACGAGGGTCGCCCAGACAACGTCCAGGTTGATCGTCATGCCGAAAATTTCCATGCGAGCCGCGTGCCCACCGACGTCGATCGTGGTCTCGGCCAGTAGCCCGCTAATTCCGAAAGTCACCGACTACCCCTCACAACGCCCGGGTAGCCATGATGGCTCGACCGGCATTAACCACAAATGCGATCTGGAAGATAACAAGTCCGATCATGGCCCCGATGCCCAGGGGCGGAATCACGACAACTAGGCCGATAACGGCCGCTGTGATAACAACGAGTCGGATGGCGCTGTTTGACTGCAACAGCTTGCGAATCACCTTGCCATCAGAGGTGTCTTGGGTTTGTGCACTCAACACGCCAGTACCTAGGACGCGCACATTGAGAATCGCAGCGGCGATGCCCAAAGCGATACCAAGTGCTGCGAACGGTGACGACAGCCAGATCGCGATGCCGGCACCGACGACACCTACACCGAGGGACACGATCACAGTGGGACGCAGAATCCGAGTTAGGGCTCCTGGCTCAAGATCTTCGAGCACGAACTTTGCACCTGGCCCTTCTCCTAGAGATAGCGACGGACTTGAGCAACAA
>CAIXFH010000009.1 GCA_903918645.1 uncultured Actinomycetes bacterium
GGGGAGAACCTCGTCCGCCTCACGGTCGTAAAGTGGTCCGACGCCACCTTCCTAGAGGATCAGGATCAGTGGTGGCATGGCGGAATAACGCGCTCGGTCCTGCTTTTCAGCACCGGCCAGACCCACCTAGCGTCTCTCGCTATCGATGTTGGCCTCGATGCCGACACGATGACCGGAACGTTGTCACTCGACGTCCGGGTCGATTGGCAGGACGACGTCCCCGAACGTGGCTGGCGACTTGTGGCCGAGGTCGAAGGACGCCAGGAATCGCTCAGCGCAGTCGTCCCTCACGAGATGCCGCACGGGTCATTGGTGGACCAGTTTGTGGACAAGGGTCCGCCCCGTCGCGGCCCGCAGGACATCGTGAGCCTAGCGGCAGCGAGTGCGCTCCACACCGACGACGACAAGGAGCGCTGGCTCCGCACCGAACCCCTTGTCAAAGCGATAGGGATCGGTAGGGCACGGCTACGCAGTCGCCTACCCAACGTCGCCGCATGGTCCTCCGAGGCGCCGACCCTCTACAACCTCACGCTGTCCCTCATCGCCCCTGATGGGTCAGTCGCTGAGCGGGTGCACCGACGAGTCGGCTTTCGCCGCGTCGAAGTTCGAGGCGCCGAGCTCCTCATCAACGGCCGCGCAGTATTGATCCGCGGCGTTAACCGGCACGACTTCGACCCGCTCACCGGCCGCGCTGTCACCAACGCTGAACTTGTAGCTGACGTCACAGCAATGAAGCGGTGGGGCTTCAACGCCGTCCGGGCATCGCACTACCCGAACGATCCGGCCTTTCTGGACGCCTGCGACGAAGTGGGCCTCTATGTGATCGACGAAGCCAACATCGAGGCACACGCCTACTACGACGTCCTCTGCGAAGACCCGACCTACCGCGCGGCGTTCCTCGAGCGCGCGGCGCGGATGGTGGAGCGCGACCGTCACCATGCCTCGGTTATTGCTTGGTCCCTCGGTAACGAATCCGGCTCGGGCGCCAACCATCATGCCGCTGCCGGATGGATCAGACACTCGGACCCTTCGCGACCGCTCCACTACGAGGGTGCCATCCACTTCGACTGGGACTCGGGCAGAGAGCTGACCGACCTCGTTTGCCCGATGTACCCACCGATTGTCGCCCTCACGTCGTACGCGCTTGCGCAGGCCGGACCACGAGCCCGACCGATAGTGATGTGCGAATTCAGCTTTTCCCTAGGTAATAGCAACGGGTGCCTGTCGGACTACTGGGATGCCATCGAAACCACGCCAGGTCTGCAAGGTGGCTTCATCTGGGAGTGGCGCGACCACGGTCTGCGCCAGGTGCTGCCCGACGGAACCGTGCGATACGCGTATGGGGGTGACTTCGGGGACGAACCCAATGACGGCGTGTTCAGCGCTGACGGAATCACGTTCTCGGATCGACGCCCCAAACCGGCGCTGTTCGAGCACCATCACCTCACCTCACCCGTCCGCATTTCCAGCGATGCCTCCGAAGTCCGCAGCGGCAAGATCCGATTGCGGAATACCCGCGACTTTCTCGACACATCGTGGCTGCACATGACGTGGGAGCTGAGCAGGGACGGAGCCCCGATAGCAGTGGGGACTATCGACGTCCCGCCAATCCGCCCAGGCGAGTCCGCGGACGGCCACCTCCAGGGCTTCGGTGCACCTCCGGACGATGGCTCCGAGTACTGGCTCACAGCACACTTCCACACGGCCGAAGCCTCCCGATGGGCCCCCGCGAACCACGAGGTTGGCTGGGGTCAGATGCTGCTGGCTACTCCTGCTACTGCGGACAGGCCGCAACGCAGGAAGGAGGCCTGGACCGACGGCGTCGAAGTGGACGAGGAAGGACGGCTCCAGCATCCGGCTCTTGTGGAGCCGCCATCACTGTGCCTGTGGCGAGCCCCGACGGACAACGACGAAATCGTTGGGCTCGCGGACCTCTGGCGACAGTGGGGCCTGGAATCGCTCGACCGTCGGGTCAGCACTGTCCGAAGGAGGCCCGGTGGTGTCACCATTCGGAGCACCTGGACAACAGCAACCGGGATCGTCCTGGGCCATATACAGAGGGTCTCGGCAAAAGGACTGCACACCAGGGTCGACGAAGCCGTGCTCGTGCCAATAGAACTGTCCGACCTGCCTCGCATCGGCACCGCACTGACGTTGACACCCGACTACGACAGGCTTGAGTGGTTCGGGCGAGGACCGCATGAGACCTATCCCGACCGCGCCCGTGGCGGAGCCATCGGACGCTGGGTGGGCGCCGTCGAAGACCAGTTGACGCCCTACCTGCGACCCCAGGAGTGCGGTGGCCATACCGACACGCGATGGTTGCGATTGTCCGCCCCCACCGGAGACGTCCGCATCGACCTGGCCACGCCGAGCCAAGTGTCGGTACTGCACGTCACGGCCCACGACCTGACCATGGCCACGCATCAGAACGAACTCCCCCCTCCGGTTGGCACCTTCGTGCACCTGGACACCGCCCACCGTGGAGTGGGCACGGCTGCGTGCGGACCGGACACTCTCGCGAACTACGTGATTCGGCCGGGTCTTCACCGCTGGCAGTGGACGATCTCGGCGCTCAACCCAGCGCAAAGGGCGGCGCGATGAGCTGCGGTGCGGACGCAGCCCAGTCTGTACAGTCCCCCGCCGAGGCAGGCAATCGCCGTGTTGTCTCGCCCCGGCACTGATGGAGACCTCCGCTGCACCCAGGGCGAGACGAAGAACTAGTTACGCTCGAGCGGCGACGCGGAAACCCAGGTTCCCCGCGGACGAGTCGGCGAACTGGCGCGACCGTGCAGTGACGCGGTAGCGACGGCAGTACGACGCGTGACACAGGTAGGAGCCGCCGCGCGCCACAACCTCGACTGTCCCGGTTCCCCAAGAACTCGAGGTCCACTCCCACACATTTCCGACCATGTTGTGTAGACCAAATCCATTGGGTTCGAAGGCATCGGCCCGGCAGGTCCCGTTCGTGACACCCAGGTCGGATGCAGGGAAGTCGCCACGCCAGACGTTGGCTCGCAGCCAGATGTCGGACTCGTCGTCCCCCCATGGGAAGTCATGACCGGCCGTGCCACCACGTGCCGCGTGCTCCCACTCAACCTCGGTGGGCAGCCGCACTCTGCGCCAGGCGCAGTAGGCAAGCGCATCCTTAACCGACACATGGACAACAGGGTGATCAGGCTCGGCATACGAGCCCGGGCCGTAGGGCGCGTTCCAACTGCTCCCATCGACGCCGAGCCACCATGGCGTACCCGATGCGTGACCGCGCACATGGGCATCCACCGGGACATGCGCATGCATGACGAAGCTCCACCCCTCGACCTCCGCAGTCGTGACATGACCCGTCGCCGCTATGAACTCGTCGAACTCCGAGACAGTCACGACGGTGGGAGAGATATGGAACGCAGAGAGCTGGATCCGCCGCGGCGGTCCCTCACCATCGCCTGGAACGGCACGAGCAGACGAGGTGCCGTGAATCACCTCACCGCCCGCGATCCGCACAAGACCTGCGACGTTAGACCCATGATCGGGAAGCGTCGGAGGGACGATGCTGGACGCCTCACCGCTTCGTGCCGGCGAACAGCACCGCGTGGGCAGTGACTCGTCGTTCATCGCGAGACCACCTACCTACCAGTCCTGCTCCTCGTAGAAGGGCGCCACTTGTTCGCGCCACGCAAGCGCGGCGGCGGTGAGTTCAGCGGTCAGCTCCGGATGGACGTTACGTAGGTTGACAGTCTCACCGACGTCGTTGGACAGATCTGCCAGGAAGACGTCGTGTTCGGACAGGTTGTCGTCCGACTCGTAGGGGCGGAGCGTGAGCTTCCAAGGACCACGCCGTACTGCCGTCTGCTGTCGAAACTCCCAGAACAGGTCGCCGTGAGGCGTCTCGGCTCCGTCTGTGACCACCGGCAGGATGTCCAAGCCATCGAGGTCGTAGTCGGACGGATCACCACCCGCTGCGACCAGCAGGGTCGGGAACACGTCAATCGCCACGATCGGCTCGGAGATCAGCTGACCTGCCGGGATCATCGCCGGCCAGTGCATCAAGGACGGTGAGCGGAGCCCGCCTTCGAACAGGCTCGTCTTACCGCCGCGAAGCTCTCCGGCGGAAGCACCGTAGTAGGGCTCCAGATTGCCGTCCAACCAGTTCGCCGGGTGGCGGGACGGTCCGTTGTCAGACATGAAGATGATGCAGGTGTTCTCCAGGACCCCTTGACGTTCAAGCTCCTCGACGATGCTCCCCACCCCGTCGTCCATGGCGCTGAGCATTGCCGCCATGATGCGGCGCGCGGGTGTCAGCTCCGGGAACCGGTCGACGTACTCCGCCGGTGCGTGCATCGGACCGTGTGGTGCGTTGTAGGCGACGTGGAGGAAGAAGGGCTCGTCGACCCCCTCCCCGCGCCGGAGGAATTCGACAGCGTGCTCCGAGATCAGCTCGGTCATATAGCGACCGTTGCGCCAGACCTCGGAGTCGTTCTCCCATAGGTCGTGCACCGGGTAGTAAGCGGGGTCCCACGGCCAAAGGTTGTAGTCAATGTGGGAGAAGTAGTCGATGGTGCCCGAGAGCAGACCGAACCATTCATCGAAGCCATGGTCTCCGGGCCGATAACCCTCCGCCACTCCGAGGTGCCATTTGCCGACGAGGCACGTTCGGTAGCCGAGCGGCTTGAGCGCCCGTGCCAGGGTCGGGATCTCGGGCGAGAGCCCGACCTCGCTGCGGTGGCCACCCAGCACGTCGACGATGCCGGTTCGCGCGGGGTGTCTGCCCGTGAGGAGGGCAGCTCTTGACGGGGAGCAGACCGGGGAGTTGGAGTACCAGTCGGTGAACCGGGCGCCGTTGGCAGCCAGTCGATCCAGGTTCGGCGTCCTCAGGTCGTCGGCTCCCATGCAGCCCAGATCGCCATAGCCGTGGTCATCGGTGAGGATGATGATGTAGTTGGGCTTCACCGTGCTCCCTGCTCCCTCTGATTTGCGTGGGCGGTCCGAGACTACGGACATCACCGGGTGAGTTCCTCGAGTAGTTCTACAACGTGCCGGAACTCCCGTCCCGTTGCCCGGGCGAGCGCGATCTGGCA
>CAIXFH010000010.1 GCA_903918645.1 uncultured Actinomycetes bacterium
CACAGGCGGTTTCACGTCACTAGACAACCTCGCACTCCTGTGTGGGCGTCATCATTTCGCCGTGCACCACGAGCACTGGGAGATCACCCCACGCCCAGGAGTACAACCCCACGAACACGGCTACTGGCAGATGCAACCATCCACCTGGCTCGCGCGGTAAACCGCTCTCGCCCGGGCAGCTGCCAACGGGAAAAACAGCCGAGGAGAACGCCAGGAGCTAAGAAACCGAGACGATCGGACCTGCGCCCAGGGCCGCACCGGATTCGGGGTCGATTCCCATCTCGTCAGCCATCTCGAGGGCCATCTGCACCAGGGTCTCTACGATCTGCGACTCAGGGACGGTGCAGACAACCTCGCCTCTGCGGAAGATCTGGCCCTTACCGTTGCCGGACGCCACACCTAGGTCGGCCTCGCGCGCTTCCCCTGGGCCGTTGACCACACAACCCATTACGGCAACGCGAAGCGGAACCGCGAGCCCTTGGAGTCCGGCAGTGACCTGCTCAGCCAACGTGTACACGTCGACTTGGGCGCGTCCGCACGACGGGCAGGACACGATCTCGAGCCCACGCTCACGCAGGTTCAGAGATTCAAGGATCTGGTTACCGACCTTGATCTCCTCCACCGGAGGTGCCGAAAGTGAGACCCGGATCGTGTCTCCGATGCCCTGCGACAACAGCGCGCCGAAGGCGACAGCCGACTTCACCGTGCCCTGGAACAATGGCCCAGCCTCTGTGACACCAAGATGCAGCGGATAGTCACAGCGCTCGGCGAGGAGTCGGTAGGCCGCCACCATCACAACCGGATCATGGTGCTTCACCGAAATTTTGATCTCGCGGAAGTCGTGCTCTTCGAACAATG
Organism: uncultured Actinomycetes bacterium; assembly: GCA_903918645.1. GTDB lineage: Bacteria > Actinomycetota > Actinomycetes > S36-B12 > CAIYMF01 > Longivirga. The sequence continues at coordinate 859 of CAIXFH010000010.1, forward strand.
AGCATTCCCATAGAGCCGACTCAACCAGCGCCTCTGGCGTGGCCTTGCCGTACTTCTCCATCAACCGCTTGTCGAGTGATCCAGCGTTGACGCCGATACGGATCGGCACGCCAGCGTCCTTGGCCGCCTTGGCGATCTCGCCGACCCGATCGTCAAACTGCTTGATATTGCCCGGGTTTACCCGAACTCCAGCACAGCCTGCATCAATCGCGGCGAAGACATACTTGGGCTGGAAGTGGATGTCAGCGATTACCGGGATCTGTGACTTCTTGGCGATCTGCGCAAGCGCATCGGCGTCGTCCTGACTTGGCACCGCGACCCGAACGACCTGGCAGCCGGCAGCGGTGAGTTCGGCGATCTGCTGCAGAGTGGCGTTGACGTCAGACGTCAAAGTTGTGGCCATCGACTGCACCGAGATCGGGGCATCACCACCCACTGCGACCGGGTGGGTCGGGTGGTTGAGCACGATCTTGCGACTTACTCGCCGAGGCGCGAGAACCGGCGGCGGCAACGACGGCATACCCAAGGAAACGTTCATGCAGTCATCATCCCCTGCCTCGCCTCGATCCCGCCTGCCGACACCCGGTGACGCTCACCACGAAGCAGAACTGCAGCAGTCTCAGCCGCCGATGCTGATCGGCTTGACGATGTCGGCGTAAAGCACGACGGCGCCCATGAGCAGCAGTGCGATGGACATCGCATACGTGACAGGGAGGGCCTTTGCAATATCAACCGGCCCTGGGTCTGGCCGATGCCTTACCCGAGCAAAGCCTCGCTTCAGGGACTCCCAGAGCGCACCAGCGACATGTCCGCCATCAAGTGGCAATAGGGGCACGAGATTGAAAAGGAACAGGAACAGGTTCAGACCCGCGAGCAGGCCGAGCACGCCTGCGACCTTGTTTGCCACCGGAGTGTTGTCGAGAGCGACGACCTCACCGGTAATGCGGCCCACGCCGAGCGGTCCGACGATGCCGGCGGGGTCGCGGGGCTCTGACGTGAAGGCTTGGCGGGTGAGATCCCACAACCGAGCGGGCAGTGTGACGATCGTGGCCATCGCCTGCTTTGAGGTGTCCCACATGTAGCCGGGAACAGTGCTGACCGGCTCAGTCGCTCGTTCGACACCAGGCGAAACTCCCAGGAAGTTGCGTTGCTCAACCTTCCCAGTGGGCTTGCCCTTGTCGTCGTATGTCGGAACGTCGATCGTCTGTAATGGAACGGTTAGCGCAACTTGTGATCCACCCCGTTCCACGACGACCGGCACATCACCCGGTGCGGCTGCGCGGATAGCTGTCGAGACGTCAGCCCAGGTCGAGGTTGGCTTAGCGTCGAATGAGACAACGATGTCGCCAGCCTTCATGCCTGCGGCAGCTGCTGGAGTGGGTGACACAGACCCACAGCCACCAGCGGTATCAGCGACGCCTGAAGGCTGAGTCACCGTGGGGACACAGGGAACGATCCGGCCGATCGTGTTGGTGACGTGCGGTGTGCCGATGACCGAGATCACCGCTGCGAAGAGGACGAATGCGATCACTAGGTTCATCACCGGACCGCCCAGCATGATGATGATTCGCTTGGGCACTGGAAGTTTGTAGAAAACCCGATCGGCATCCTGCGGCAACACCTCTTGCAACGACTGCTTGCGCGCGTCATCGATCAAGGTGCCGAACCTGCCAGTTGACGAAGCGCGAAGCATCGTTTCGTCGGCGCCCTTTGCCGGCGGATACATACCGATCATGCGGATGTACCCACCGAGCGGAATCGCCTTGATGCCGTATTCGGTTTCACCACTGTGCCTCGACCAGATAGTCGGGCCAAAACCGACCATGTACTGCGTCACCTTCACGCCGAACTTCTTCGCCGGGACCATATGACCAATTTCATGCAACCCGATCGAAACGCCGATACCGGCCAGGAAGATCACCCAGCCGAGCATTTCCAGTGCCAACGTCACGCCGTTCCCCCAGTTACTTCACGCGCCCGTGATCGGGCCCACTCTTCGGCAGTTAGGACGTCAGCCACGTCGCGAGGGTTCCCTACCCCAGCGGCAAGGTACTCGTCGACCACGATCGACAAGGTGTCGACGATGGCTAGGAACGGAAGTCGACCCTCGAGGAAGGCGGCCACGCACTCCTCGTTCGCCGCGTTGTAGACGGCCGGAGCCGTACCGCCCGCAACCCCAGCCCTGCGTGCAAGTGAGACCGCGGGGAATGCGTCGATGTCGAGTGGCTCAAACGTCCAGGTAACCGCGGTCGTCCAGTCACAAGCTGGTGAGGCATCGGCGACACGGGCTGGCCAGGAGAGTCCGAGCGCGATCGGAAGTCGCATGTCTGGGGGGCTTGCCTGCGCCAGAATCGAGCCGTCGACGAACTCGACCATCGAGTGCACCACCGACTGCGGGTGGACTACTACGTCGATCCGATCAAACTCAATGTCGAACAACAGGTGAGCCTCGATGACTTCCAGGCCCTTGTTCACCAGCGTGGCCGAATTCGTGGTGACTACTGGGCCCATGGTCCATGTGGGGTGTGCCAGAGCTTGGGCAGGAGTGACATCGGTTAGTTGTGCTCGTGATCGACCGCGGAAGGGACCGCCACTCGCGGTGAGGATGAGCCGGCGAACCTCGGCGGCGCTACCCCCGAGAAGGCACTGCGCTAGGGCTGAATGCTCGGAGTCGACGGGGACGATCTGGCCCGGTGACGCAGCAGCCTTGACCAACGGGCCGCCCGCAATCAAGGACTCCTTGTTGGCAAGGGCGAGTGTGCTACCTGCAGCTAGAGCTGCCAAAGTCGGCCGCAACCCGATCGAACCGGTAATTCCGTTGAGGACCACATACGTTGGCAAGCCTGCGATTTCGGTTGCGGCATCGGCGCCGACAACCACCCGCGGTCGTACCCCATATGCCGTCAGGGCTTCGTGTAGAGCGGCTTCGCGCGACGAATCCGCAATGCCCACGACAGCCACGTCGAACTCTGCGACCTGGGCCGCCAGGGATGCAACGTCGGCTCCACCAGCGGCAAGAGCCGAGACCGAGAACTGATCACGGTTTCGGCGAATCACATCGAGTGCCTGGGTTCCGATCGAACCGGTACTACCAAGGATCACGACATCGCGAGGGGACATGGGCACAGTCTCTCCGATGTTCGCCGCTAGGAGTAACTCCGTGCCCGTTGTGGGCGCTAGCTAGGCGAATTGACTAGGGGGCCTTGACCGTTCGTGGGTGTAGTGCGTCGACCATGGCACGCTTCTCGTTGCTGATCTCAGTGGCCGCTGCGCGCGACTGAACAGAGTCACGAGCAGCCCGTTCAAGGACCGCAATCGTGAGCGGCCCAAGCACATCTGAGAGCTTGGCGAACGATGCTCCGGCCGTGGGCTCGATATCCCCGAACACAACCCACCACCACCAGGCGTTGGTGCCCACATTTGCGACAAAGTCAGGAACGAACGTGACGCCGCGGTCATGCAAGATCTTCTCGGCTGCGGCCAGAGTGGCGACGTTGGCTGCCTCGACCACGATGGTCGCTCGGATCTCACCGACGTTGTCCGGCGTGATGACGTAAGACATCGCTGCAGGCACCAGTACGTCGGCATCGAGGCAGAGCCATTCGGTACCCGGACGTTGCTCGTCGTCTGTGCGCAACTGGCCACGGTCAATGACACCGAGGGAGTCGCGAGTCAGTAGCAAGGTCTCGACGTCGAGCCCAAGCGGGTTGTAGATCAAACCTTCGCGGTCAGAGATCCCGACGACCTTCACGCCAGCCTTGGCGAGATAGCGCGCGGTGGCCCCGCCCATCGATCCGAAGCCCTGCACCACCGCCGTAGTGGACTCGGCAACTAAGCCTCGGTGTGCAATCGCGGCGAGCACGCAAGTCGCGACGCCATAGCCACCGACGAGCTCACCCAGGCCCACACCGTCGACCTCGACAGCGAAGGCCGCAAGCTGGCGAGCCATGCCTGCTTCGGCACCGTCTTCAACCACTCTGTATCCGGCGCCGGCAGAAGACGCAATTCCCTCGGCAGCAAATACCTCATCGATAACGTCCTGGCGTACGCCGAAGTCCTCACCGGTTGCAAAGCAAGTGTCGACCAAAGGCTTGATGGCACGCGCGAACCGGCCGAGCACTTCGCGGGCACGCGGATCGTATGGGTCGCAGTCGATTCCAGCCTTGGCCCCACCGAGAGGGATGTACTTATCCCCCGGCGTGTAGACGACCGGCTCCTTGAGCGACATGCCTCGAGCCAGATCGCGCACCTCGTCGATCGTGCAGCCTGCGCGCATCCGCAACCCGCCGCCGCTCAGACCCCTCGACAATCGATCGATCACGACGAATCCGTTCATTCCGGTCTCGTCATCGGTCCAGGTAAGTTCCAGGTAAGACATGCTCACAACTTCTCTTCGCGCGGGGATTCGGGGACGACGATCACAGTCGGACCGGGATGGGTACGAGCAGCGCGGATTGCCGCACCTAGTTCTTCCGGAGTGGCGACGTTCAACGATTTGGCACCTAGGCCCCGTGCGAGCAGGACGAGATCGCGGGGCGGCGCTGCTACCGCGAGAGGAGCCTCGCCTCGATCGACCATCTCATTGCGGATCTCGCCATAGCCGCTGTTATCGAAGACGACGATCGCAATCGGCAGCTGCTCCGCGGCAGCGGTTGCAAGTTCAGTCACTGTGAACAGCAGCCCGCCGTCGCCACTGATGCCAACAACTTGGCGATCGGGCGCGGCAACCGCTGCGCCTATCGCAACTGGAACAGTGAAGCCGAGCGTGCCAAAGCCAGTCGGGAAGTGCAAGGACGCTGGCTGACGAAGCACGTAGTTGGGGATCAAGCCGTAGTAGACGCACATGGCGTTGTCGGTGGCGATCACTGCGTCCGAGTCGATGGAGTCCTGCATTGCAGAAATCCATGGGAGCCAACGAGTTGCGTTGCTGCGCGCCGACTCCTCAACCGCAGCTCGGGCACGCGTCACCCACTCGCCCGGCGACTTGGACTGATCACCAAGCAGTCGGTCGACTTCGGCGACGATGCTAGCCACCGAATCCTTCGCATCACCAGTGATCATCAGCTCCGATGAGAGGTTGACATCAGCCATGTCCGCATCGATATCAAGACGGATCACGCGACCCATGGGAGCGAATGGTCCGTTGAACAGATCCGACTGCCCCAGCTCGGAACCGATGACGAGCACAACATCAGCGGTATTCACCGCATTGGCCACTGATGGCGCCCAGAGACGAGCTCCGAACGACAAGGGGTGATCGCCCGCGATCACACCCGCACCATTGATTGTCGAACCGACGGGCGCACCGAGGCGCTCCGCCAACTGACGAACCGAGTCGGCCGCACCAACCGCTCCGCCACCCACCACGATGACAACTCGTTCCGCCTCAACAAGTTGCGCAGCCGCCGCACTGATCAAGTCGGGGGCCGCGGGGGCAACCGGCGCAATCGCAATCACTCGGACTACCGCATCGCCACGTTCGTCAAGCAGATCAAGCGGAATCTCAACGTGCACAGGACGTGGACGACGTCCGCTGAAGTAGGTGAAGGCAAAGGCAATCTCGTCAGCGATCTGCTGATGGGTGATCGGGTGCAAGCAAGCTGCAGCAATTCGGTCCATCGCACCACGCTGATCCTTTGCCTCATGCAGGTAGCCAGTGCCTGGGCCGCCGACTGCCAACGAGCGCGGCATGGCTGGCGAGATCAGTAGTACTGGAACGGAGTCTGAATATGACTGAGCGATTGCCGCTGCCGCGTTGTAGACGGCTGGCCCGCTAGTGACGATCGCAACGCCAGGACGACGACTAGTGCGCGCATATCCATCTGCTGCGTATCCGGCGCCTTGCTCATGAGTCGTGGCGATTGTGCGGATCCCGTAACGACCAAGAGCGTCGAAGATGCTCAGGTTATGAGTGCCGGGAATACCCCACGTGACCTCAACACCATGCGCCGCCAACGAGGCAACGACCACCTCGCCACCACTAACGCCAGTGAGCACCACGTCTGCACTGGCTGTGTCACTCATGTTGAGGTGGCAAGTCGTCGGCCGATGACCAACCGCTGGATGTCGGACGTACCTTCTTCGATTTCTTCGAGTTTGGCGTCGCGCATCCACTTCTCGGCTAGGAACTCTCGGGAATAACCCCAGCCACCGAGAGTCTGCACTGCACCCCACGTGCAGAACATCGCCGTTTCGGATGCAACGAGTTTGGCTTGCGCGCATGCAGCACTGGCCTCGGTTCCCGCGTCGAGCATCTTCGCGGCGCGGTAGACCATGAGTCGCGATTGCTCGACCCGGGTAGCCATGTCAGCAAGCCGGAACGACACTGCTTGATGCTCGATGATCGGCTTACCAAACTGGGTGCGCTGCTTGGCGTATTCCAGGGCGAGTTCAGTGGCGGCGCGAGCAAGACCTGTGGCGGATGCGCCAAGGATCGCGCGGGATGCGTCGAACGTGTGCATCAAACCGTAGAAGCCCTGGCCCTCATCACCGAGTCGATCTTCCTCAGGCACGAACACTCCGTCGAGGTAGATCTCGCGGTTCACCAGAGCGCGCTGGCCCATCTTCCGCATCGGCTCGCCGAAGGTCATGCCCTCTGCGCCCTTACGAACCAGGAAGGCCGACACGCCCTTTGACCGCAGGCTCGGATCAGTCTTGGCGAAGATGCCGTAGAAGTCGGCGGAGCCCGCGTTGCTGATCCAAGTCTTCATGCCGTACAGGCGATAACCGCCGTGGGTCTTCTCCGCCCGAGTGGTCATAGCCGCTGCATCCGAACCGACGTCAGGCTCGGTGATAGCCAGGCTCGACAGCGGTGGGGTGGCGGTCGTGAGTGCCGGCAACCACCGCTCCTTCTGCTCCTGAGTTCCAAGGTCGAGTACCGGATGGGCGAAGAATCCACTTGACCCCAGGAAGTTACCCAAGGCTGAGTCTCCGGCGCTGAGTTCTTCCTGCACTAGGCACTGGGTGAAGGCATCGGTGAATCCACCGCCGCCGAACTCCTCGGGGATCATGAACGCCGTAATGCCCAGCGCTGAGGCCCTATTCCAGAGGTCCCAAGGAGTGACGGTGTCAGCTTCGTCGACCTCACGAGCGAGCGGACGAATCTCGTTGTCGGCGAAGTCGCGAACCATCTCAACGATCGCGCGCTGCTCAACGGACAAGGGGACCAGATCGGTGGGCAGGTCGCGGAACATCGGCTCTCCACTGGGGTCGAAGGTGACGGATGCGCGCACTCGTCTCAAGAACTCTACTGACTCGTCAGTCAGTATGACAGTGCCGCGAGAACGGTCAAACCCGCACATGGCCGACCCGTAGCGATTGCGACGTCACGCAACCGCTACGCCAAGATAAGCCACGCCCCGATCTGCAACAAGCAAGGCCAGTTGATCAGCTTCATCGTGCTCTACTTCTTCACTCACAATCAGCCTGCGCCAGAGTGGATCTAGCCTGAGTGTCGCGACTCGGTAGCCGAGTCGGGGCAAACCATCCAGTCGCCTTTGCGATCAGGCATTGGGGGCCTACCCTTCCTTGCATGACTACATCTGACTCGACCTCGGCTGGTCTTCCGCAGGAACGTCGCCTGGTCACTTCGATTCCAGGCCCCAAGTCCCAAGTCCTTCAGGCACGCCGCAACGCTGCCGTCAGCAAGGGCGTCGGCGCAACGATGCCCATCTACATCACCGATGCCGGCGGCGGTGTCCTGGTCGATGTCGACGGCAACTCGCTGATCGATATGGGTTCTGGCATCGCAGTCACGAGCGTTGGAAATGCCGCGCCGAAGGTTGTCGCCGCCGTGCAGGAGCAGGTAGCGCGGTTCACCCACACCTGCTTCATGGTGACGAGCTACTCGGGCTACGTCGAGGTGTGCGAAGCGCTGAACCGCCTCACCCCCGGTACTCACGAGAAGCGCTCGGCCCTATTCAATTCCGGTGCCGAGGCAGTGGAGAACGCGATCAAGGTTGCGCGTGCGTACACCAAGCGTCCGGCAGTGGTCGTGTTCGAGCACGCGTACCACGGCCGCACCAACCTGACGATGGCCATGACTGCCAAGAACATGCCGTACAAGGAGTCTTTCGGGCCATTCGCGAGCGAGATCTACCGAGTGCCGATGTCCTACCCGTTCCACGACGGTCGCAGCGGTGCTGACGTCGCTGCTGATGTGATCAGCAAGATCGAGAAGGAGATCGGCGCCGGCAACGTTGCCGCGATCATCATCGAGCCGATCGCCGGCGAGGGTGGCTTCATCGTTCCGGCCGCAGGCTTCATACCTCGCATCGTGGACTTCGCTCGCGACAACGGCATCGTCTTTGTGGCAGACGAGATCCAGACCGGCTTCTGCCGCACCGGTGACTGGTTCGCATGCGAGAACGAAGGCATCGTCCCTGACCTCATCACCACAGCCAAGGGCATTGCCGGCGGCCTACCACTGGCTGGTCTCACCGGCCGCGCAGAGATCATGGATTCGGTCCACGTCGGTGGCCTAGGTGGCACGTATGGTGGAAATCCGGTCGCATGCGCCGCAGCACTGGCTTCGATCGAGACAATGGAGGAGCTCGATCTCGCCGCCGCAGCACGACAGATCGCATCGGTGATGATCCCCCGCCTGCAGGCACTGGCCGAGAAGACTGGTGTGATCGGTGAGGTCCGTGGACGCGGCGCCATGCTCGCGGTCGAACTCGTCAAGCCAGGTACGCATGAGCCAGATGCTGAACTCACGAGCACCATCGCCAAGGCTTGCCACGCGCAAGGCGTCGTCGTCTTGACCGCTGGCACTTACGGGAACGTGTTGCGCTTCCTGCCGCCTCTCGTAATGCCCATGCACCTACTAGACGAGGCCCTCACCGTGATCGAGGAGCAGTTCCTCGCCCACACAGGCAACTAACTCTTTGGCACCTGAAGGGGACCGAACTCCGCTCTCGAGCTCGGTCCCCTTCGTCATGGCTGACCTTCCGAAACCTCCTTGCGCCACGGTAAATCTCTGCTGCGCTCTGTGTCCGACGAAGTCGCTGGAAATGGTTGTCCCCATTGGGGTTTCGGGGTTTACAACTGTCGGTAGCCTATGCCATAATAAGACACATGTACGACGGTCGAGTTACCCTGCGAACCCAGCTAGCCGACGCTGTTGCCACAGCAGCCGCTACTGCAGCGTTGATCGCTGAGCTCACTGCAGCAGGTGGCTTCGACGAGTGCGCCGATGTCGCCGTTCCTGACCTGATCGCCTCTCTTGTGGGTTCGATTGATTCGA
>CAIXFH010000011.1 GCA_903918645.1 uncultured Actinomycetes bacterium
CCCGGGGATGCCGCGCTCCTCGGTCTGCCACAGCGCCCGGGCGCGATCAGGGCTGCCCGCGGTGTGCTCCACCTCCTCTCGTGGGCACTCTCGTCGACCTCACCCGCCGAGAGCGCCGCTCGCGTGCGCCTCGGCATCTGAACCGGCTCAGCCCATCCGGCGGATCCGCTCGGCAGAGACCGCATGACCCGGAAACGCCACACCGCGCCACGTCGGCTCGATGAGTCAGTGGCGGGTGACCTCATTGCCCCGACAGGGTGTTCACCGGCTCACGGCGGACCGTCGCCGATCACGGACCGCTCGGCAAGCAGCTGCTCGCGGTCGGCCAGCCGGGCGAGGCCGGCGTAGGGCTGGGCGAGGCGGTGGTTGCGGCCTAGCGCGTCGGAGTTGTGATCGAGGAATGCCCAGTAGCCCGCGGTGAACGGGCAGGCCTTCGGGCCAACCCTGGTCGAGGGTGAGTAGGGGCAGCCCTTGCAGTGATCGGTCATGCGGTTGAGATAAGCACCACCCGCGGCGTACGGCTTGGTCGCCATGCGACCACCGTCCGCGAACAGGGCCATGCCGACGACGTTGGTGACCATCACCCAATCGAAGCCGTCGACGAAGCTGTCGCGGAACCACGCTGCGGTGCTCTTCGGGTCGTAGCCGCGCTGCAGGGCCCAGTTGCCAAGGACCATAAGCCGCACGATGTGGTGGCTCCAGCCGCGGTCACGAACCTCGGCGAGAGCCGAGCGCAGGCAGGCCGCCTGCACGGCGTCCGCGTCGAGGTCGGCGAACCAGTCCGGGACAGGCGTGCGCGCCCCGAGGGCGTTGCCCTCGGCGTAGTCCTCCCCGAGCGCCCAGTAGAGCTGCCACGCCCACTCGCGCCAGCCGATGACCTGGCGGATCACTGCCTCGGCGCTCTGCAGGGGCACGTGCCCTGCGCCGTACGCCGTCATCGCCGCGTCGACCACCTCGAGCGGGTCGAGCAGGCCGAGGTTGAGCGGCACCGACAGCAGGCTGTGCGCCATCGCCCAGTCCGCGTGGAGCACGGCGTCCTCATACGGGCCGAACTGCGCGAGCCGGTGACGCACGAAGTCGTCGAGCGCGGTTCGTGCCTCGGCGCGGGTGGCGGCGAAGGTGCGAGGCGCGTCGACGCCGACGAACGTAATGCCCTCGTCGCGCCAGGCGTCGAGGTCCCTGCGCACTGAGTCGTCGATGGCGTCCTCGGTCGGTGCCCACGGGTGGGGCAGGCCCAGGGTTCGTGCCCCCTTGGGGGGCGGCAGGCGGTTGTCGGCGTCGAAGTTCCAGCGTCCGCTCTCGGGTTCGCCGTCGGGGTGCACGAGTAGGTCCAGCCTGCGGCGTTGATGACGGTAGAAGTCCTCCAGGACCGGCCTGCGCGTGCCGAGCCACTCCTGAAAGTCGTTCTCCGCCATCGTGAATCCGCGGGCTGGCAGGACCATCATGCCCTGCTCGCGCACCCACCTGCGTGCTGCGTAGGAGGTGGGGTCGACCACGGTGATTGTGCGTGGGTCGACCCCCGCCGCGCGCAGGGCCTCGCCGTAGGAATCGCCCCTCACGTGGATCGCGCGGTCGCCTAGTTCGGCGACCAAGTGCCGCTGAGCGCTGAGTAGCAGGTGCGCCTTCTGTCGGTGCATGCGCCGACGGGCGAACGCGCCACGCGACTCGACCAGAAGCACCGGTTCGCCGGCAGGGACGTCGTGGGTGAAGTGCGACCCGAGCTGGTCGGCGAACAGCATCCTCACGCCCACGATGGTCCAGCAAGCCCGGTGAATCCGCACGCCGAGCTCGCACCGCACTGTTGCGTTGACCGAGCGCTGCCAGAGCAGCAACGAGGCTGGCTCGATGAAGCCTTCTCGCCCTACGCGGCCGCCGTGTCGATGCCATCGGGGTTCGTCGGGGTTCCGTTTCCCGCCTGAAGTGATCGTGTTGGCATCGTGGCCTTCGGGGTGGTCGTGGCCCTGACCATGCTCGCAGTGGACCGCCTCCTGGTACGGCGCTCCCGCGCCTGACACACGGCCAGCGGCCTCCCGACACTGGCCAACGGACCGACGGTGCAGTTCGGTCAGAAGCCGATGACGGTGCCGACGCAACGCTTCGCTCGGGCATTCAGGAAGGCCTGACTTGGACTCAGACATGTGCATTGCCAGGCCGTTGCCCCGCCAGACGAGATCTCTTGCGGGGCAACGGTTTACCGAATCGTCCCGGGCCCTGACGAGTAGTCACTATGAGGGTTGTTTGATGGCAAAGCGACGCTCGTCGTGACAGTGACGATCAGGAGCCGGTGATGCTGCGGGCGTGCACGGAATGTGCCCTGGCCGCCAACGCGCCGAGCCCGAGCAGCATGCTCACGACGTCGGCCGTCGACTCCGTCACGAGCAAGACCCCAACCACGGCACACACTGGTATCTGGATACAGAGCCCGATGCCCCGGCCCCTACCGCCGGCGCGACCGTGGATCCGACCCGAGCGCGACTGGTGACGGCGAGCGAGGCACCTATCTGCGTCTGCCTTCAGATGCAGCGGCTCACAGGGGAATCACGATCTTGCTGAGCGCGTCGACAACTTGGGGCAGGTAGGCACCGCAGGAGCCAGAGGGGACGTGTGCCTGCCAAAGCCCGTCCGAGGTCTCTACGAAGATGGTCCTCGGTGCCTGCAAGGAGGCCGGACACACTTGATCGACGCCGGAATCGTCGACTTCTGCGGCTGACTCGTCGGGCAGGCGCAGTGCGGCGTCCAGCCCGGTGAACGGCTCGCCACCACCTGCGGCAGTCTTCGTCAGTCGATATGGCGAGAACGGTGGTCCCCACACGCCTGCGTGGAGTGGACAGATCAGGTACGCAATCGCTTTCCCCGTTACGACGACCGGTGTCTGCTCCGGCTCGGTCGTGGGCTCCGTCGGGCACTTCGCGGACTGCTGCGGATACCCCATCAGGGTGCTGACGACTGCGTCCGTCGATGGCGACTTCATGACCGTCGCGCCGGGCGTAGGAGTGGACGGAGCGCCAACGCTCCCCCCGCCGGTGCAAGCAGTGAGGCCAGCGACCAACGCTGCCAGGAGTGCGGTGCGGGCCCACATGACTGTGTGACGAAGGGTCACCCACCGGGGTTCCATGCGAATCAGAATGCCCTGGTATCGCCCAGCGCCCGGCAGGGCACAAGGTGAGTAACACCCGTGGAAGCCTCCGAAAGCCCCAAGTGGCACGAGATCCGGGAAATCGCTGAAATCCCTTGGTATCATTGAAGAAGTTGAGTGCCCCCGGCAGGATTCGAACTTGTAACCTTCTGATCCTTAGTCGATTTGCTGCGTCGACCAGGTGTCGAAGTAGGTGCGAAGTTCACCGGCCGGGTCTGGCTGTAATGACGGGCAGGCCGCGTCACCGATCCCTGTCGTGCCATGGGCCCATGAAAGAACGGGGCTATCGGCGGGTGCGGATTCGGGAGCGATCACCAAGCCAGTGGACCCAGTCGGTCGACCCTTCAGGTCGTAAGAACGATGACGAATGTGGAAAGCAAATGCACCGGTCAGCGAGGTCTCGATCGGTTGGCTATCAAGCAAGTACGAGGTCATGGGTGAGTTCTTCCGAGGAATCGTCGTCC
>CAIXFH010000012.1 GCA_903918645.1 uncultured Actinomycetes bacterium
GACGACGACGTCGACGCCCCGAACGCATGGGTGGCACCAAAGGCAGTTGCTCGATCAGTGCATTGATCAGGGCCAACTCGTCTTCATCGCAATCGGCAAAGTTCTTCTCGCCCAAGCGTTCTTCGATGCTGACCGCGGCGAGTACAGACTCTTGGTCGTCCTCGGGCTCGGAGTCGTCGTCACCCGGTATGCCAGCAGATCCGGTTGGTGTGCTCTCGCTCGCACCCTCGCGCTGACTATCACCGGGCTGCTTCTCGTCCTGAGGGGCAGCGGTAGAGGGCGCCGGTATCGGGCTTTCGGGTGCATTGCCTCGATAGTCCGCTACGTCAGCCATACCAGCGAACACATGCGCGAACACGCGATCGAAGATTTCGATGTGATCGCGGGTACTCACCAAGGTGGTTTTGCCGAGTGCGGCTAGTTCGCGCAGATTTTGGGGCTCAGCCAGCAGCACGACCTGCGCGAAACGTGCGCTTCGCTCGGGTGTGACGGGTACTCCGGCAGCATGCAGCAGGTGTCCAAATGCCGCCGTGATATCCGCGAGGTCAGCCACCCGCTACCCAGTCGAGGCCTGCGGCACGAGCGACGTCGTGATCCTCGCGGTACTTCAGCACTGACCCCATGGTCTGCTCAACTGCTGATGAATCAAGGGTTTTCAGGCCCATGAGCTCTGCCGCATTCACCCAGTCGATAGCTTCGGCGACGCCCGGAGGTTTTTGGACGTCGAGGCTGCGCAGACGTTGCACCGCGCCGGCGACTTGACCAGCGAGGTCAGCGCTTGATTCTGGGACGCGAGCGCGCACGATCGCGGTTGCCTGGGTCAGGGGTGGGTAGTCGATCCAGTGATAGAGGCAGCGACGCTTGAGCGCATCGTGTAAGTCGCGGGTGCGGTTCGAGGTGAGGATGACGATTGGCGGATAGACCGCGTGCAGTGTGCCGATCTCGGGGATCGTCACAGTGGATTCCGCGAGCAACTCGAATAGGAACGCCTCGAACTCTTCGTCGGCTCGGTCGACCTCGTCGATGAGCAAGACGGCTGGACGAGGTCCGGGGTGTTGCAACGCCGCGAGCAGTGGGCGGGCGATCAGGTAGTCGGGTCCGAACAGCGACTCTTCGGCCAGGTTGTCTCCGCGGGCTTCGGCGACGCGAATACCGAGTAGCTGACGCGGATAGTTCCACTCGTACAACGCCTCCGACGCATCGATGCCTTCGAAGCATTGCAAGCGGATGAGGGGGGTGTCGAGCAGGTGCGCTAGCGACTTCGCTGCCTGCGTCTTCCCCACTCCGGCTTCACCTTCGAGCAACAACGGTTGTGGCAAGCGCACTGCGCAGAACAGTGCAGTTGTCAGACCAGGATCGGCAAGATAGCCGACCTCTGCGAGCCGGGCGCTCAGTGTGGGGACGTCAGGGACGAGGTCGGCGAGGCTCACGATCGCGGGTACTTCCCAGGGTTGGCGAGATAGGCCTTGCGGCAGCCGGGATTACAGAACCAGATGCGTTCGCCATCAACGTCAGCGAAGAGGGACTCGGTCGAGATGGCCACGGTCATGCCACACACGGGATCGATGGCGGTCGACGACTCGATCGAGATCGTCCCCATTGAGGTGATCGGCGGCCCAGCAACACGATCGGGGGCAACTGCAAGCCGGACCGTGCGACCGACTTGAGGACGGTCGGAAATGATCTGCGCAAACACCGACAGCGCAATCTCAGCAGGAGTACGAGCGCCGATGTCGAGGCCCGCAGGATAGTCGATGTGGGCCTTCTCGTCGGCCGTGAGATCGAGTGAGTCGACTACTGCCGCACCGCGTTTGGGACTTGCCACCAGACCGACATAAGGGACGCCTGCACGTACCGCTGCGACTAAGGTCGCCTCCTCGCGCTTACCGTGGCTGGCGACGATCACGGCGTCAGTGGAGGCAAGATCGACGTCGTCGAAGAGGGCAACTTCGTAGCCCAACGCTGAAGCGACAGTGGCCATCGCCTGCGCTATCGGGGTCTGGCCTAAGACAGCGACCAGTGGAGTGGGCAGCACTGGCTCAAGGAAGATCTCGAGTGTGCCACCAGAAAGGCAAGGGTTATGTACCACGGTTTTACCAGGCTGGTCAGCCTCGGGATTGGGTGCGATACGCAGCAACATCGAATCCCCGGATGCCAACAGGCTCAGCGCTTGTGCGCGGACCGTGGCCTCGGCGCACTGCCCCCCGACGAAGCCTTCGATAACTCCGTCGGCAAGTACTAGTGCTTCATCGCCTGGCTTGGCCGATGTGGGACGCTCAGCGAGCACGACACGAGCGTGCACGAACGGGACAC
>CAIXFH010000013.1 GCA_903918645.1 uncultured Actinomycetes bacterium
CGGGCGTCGCGTATCTGCACAACGCCTCCGAGAGTGGGATCGCGCCGCTGCGTTCCCTAGCCGAGACCAACTTCGGTCGGCTCTACACCGGCGACAACCGTGGCGAGCTGCATGAGTTCCTCCGATCACGACTGGACGCGGATCGACCTGGCGCACCCGCGGGCGACGCTCTGCTTGCGGCTCACACCGGCCCGAGCCGGCAGCTGCTCGCGGTGGCAGCCGATGAGGTGAATGGCCGAGAGCGCTTCACGTTGCTGGCCGAACAGCGGCTTGCTTACCGCACTGTGCTCCACGCCGTCGATAGCGCGCGCACAGCGGATCACAAGCAGGTCATCGTCATCTCGGGTGGTCCAGGGTCCGGCAAGAGCGTGATCGCGCTCTCGCTCATGGGTGCCCTTGCGGCGCAGGGGCGATCCGTCGTCCACGCCACTGGGTCGCAGTCGTTCACGATCACGATGCGCAAGGTGGCCGGCAAGGGAAACCCGCGGATCCAGAAGCTCTTTCGCTACTTCAACCAGTTCATGGACGCCGAGAAGAACGGCCTCGACGTACTCATCGCCGACGAGGCACACCGCATCCGTGAGACCTCCGTCAGCCGCTATACGAAGGCAGCCATGCGCACCGACCGGGCTCAGGTCGACGAGCTGATCGGCGCCGCTCGCGTGCCGGTGTTTCTGCTCGATGAGTATCAGGTTGTGCGCCCTGGTGAGCTCGGGTCAGTCCGCGAGATCACGGCCTACGCCGAGACCCTCGGGCTCGAGACGATCGTCATCAATCTCAATGAGCAGTTTCGATGCGGAGGATCCGAGGCCTACGTCCGTTGGGTCAAGGGCCTTCTCGAGCTCGAAGGCCGGGCTCCGGAAAAGTGGGAGGGCGATCCGAGCTTCGAGGTGCGGGTCGCTGAGTCGCCGGCAGAGATCTCGGCATTCCTCCAGGGCCGACACGACGCAGGTTTCGGAGCGCGGATCACCGCGGGGTTCTGCTGGACATGGAGCGACCCAAAGGATGGCGCACTCGTCGACGACGTCGTGGTCGGCGGCTGGTCACGACCATGGAACGTCAAGGGTGATCGCGCTATCGGCTCGGCACCCCCATCGGCGCTGTGGGCTACCGAGCCAGGTGGCTTCGACCAGGTGGGATGCATCTACACCGCGCAGGGTTTCGAGTACGACTGGAACGGGGTCATCTTCGGCCCAGATCTCGTGCGTCGCGGTGATCGGTGGGTCATACAGCGCGACCAGACTAAGGATCCCGCACTGCGCAGTGCCAAGACGGTCAGCGACGAGGAGCTCGACCAACTGCTCCGCAACGTCTACAAGGTGCTGCTCACGCGAGGGATGATCGGGACGCTGATCTTCTCGACCGATCCCGAGACGCAAGCGTTCATCCGCTCGCTGCTTCCGCGTTGACGACCCAGTGTTCGCCCCCCGGCGAAGATCAATCCGCAAGGATGAGGCCGAGGTAAAAGCCCCCGCTCAACCCACGAGGATTCCCGTGAGCCGTCACCTCTCGCTAGGCGACGACATCCACATCGCAGATGATGCAAATGGTCTCGAAGGCCTCAGGGTTCCAGAGCACTTCGTCACCGCGGAAGGCTTGGTGGTCGCAAAGGCTGCAGGTGCTGGTGTGGGCGAGCAAGATGTGCTCAAACGACTCGCGGTTGACGTTGCTGCGGTTGGGCAGATGCACGCCGTTGCCACGGAATGCCCACACCATCAGCAGCAGGCCCGCGGCGGCGAGAACGACGAGGAGGACGGCAGGAATCCACTTGGCGCTGCCTGTGCCATAGAGAATCTCCCGCGGCCAGAGCGAGTTGACGGCCAGGCCGAATAGCGCGAGCGCCGCGACGGCAGTCAGGGGCGCGGCCCAAGCGCCAAGGCTGAATGGGCCAGATCGCCACGTGCTGCGAGCGCGGCTGGTGAGCCGTCCGACTAAGGGGATGAGGAAGGCGAGCATCAGCGGAGCGACGCTGGCACCCTGCAAGATGTAGGCCGTCTTCACGTTGTCGATGACGAACGGAAGAATCACCCCGATCATGCCGGCCACGATGAGTGCGTTGCGCGGAATCCGGCGCGTGTCAGTGACTCGGACTAGCCAGGCGCTCGCAGGCAGCTCGCGGTCGCGCGCCATCGTCCAGACCGTGCGTGACGCGGCGATCTGGAAGACCGAGACTGCCGCGAACGTGGCGATCACGATGAGCAGGGCCTGCAGTTTCGCGGCCCCCACTCCCAGCACCGCCTCCACGGTGGTACCGACGGACGCAGCGTAGGGGTTGCTGGCCAGGTCGGCGGTCTCGGCGGATGCAGCCGGAACAACCAGCGCGATCGAGAGGCCAGCAAGGATGGTGAGCGCGCCACCGACAATGAGACTGGTGAACATTGCGCGCGGAACCGCCCGACGTGCGTCGCGGATCTCCTCAGAAATGTCCGCAGGAAGCTCAAAGCCGCGGAAGGCGAACGCCGAAGCCCATGCAAGCGCCACGAGGAACGACCCCGTGAGCCACTCGCTGCCCGGCTGCGATCCCGACTGGCCGATCACATCGGCAAGACCTCGGCTCGAATGGCCTGCGATGAGCACGACCGAATAGCCGACACACCCAATCAGGCTGGCGACCACAGCGGCAACGACGAGGGCCAACCCCCATGCCCGGGGAAGGAAGTTCACGAGGGTGGCCAGGAGCACAACCAGTGCCGTGGCGGAGTTTGCCAACAAGATGCTCGGAGACTGAAGGCCCAGAAGGTAAAAGATTCGCTGCACATCGAAGTAGGCCAGAGAGGCCATGAACAGCGCGTAGGAGCACAGGTAGAGCCACCCGGCAAAGAACCCAGCGCGGGCGCCCACGAGCCGCCTGGCCCAGCCCTGCACCGAGCCTTCCACCGGCCAGCGAGAGGCCAGAGTGCCGAATACCGCAGCGACCAGGAGAAGGACAGCTAGCAGCGCCACAAGGGCGGTCCATGCGTTCAAGCCCGCGTAACTGATGAGCAGGGCAGTACCGCCAAAGCCCACGATGGGCCGGATGGCTGTGAGTGACACCCCCGTAGCGCCCCGTGCGCCGAAACCGTGGCGCAGGGTCCGTACGTCTTTCAGTGGCAGTGCGTCGCTAACGTCGAACGTCGAGCCGCTCATGGAAACCAATCCGCTGGGTGTGCGACTGAACGCAAAAAATGGGGGAACCCCATGGACCACGCAAACCTAGTCGTGGTCGAAGTCTAGCGCCTCCCGAGAAGGTGCCCAAAGGCACGAGCATGGGTGTCAAACTTTCCCGTTTTGTTCTATATGTGGCAATTCGACGAGTGTGCTCCCCGGCTCACGGCGGACCGTCGCCGCGCACGGACTGTTCGGCGAGCAGCTGCTCGCGGTCGGCCAGCCGGGCGAGGCCAGCACCCCGCCTCGGCCCGCTACTCGACTGTGGGGTGCCAGCTCTTGATCGGTCGGGCCTCGGAGTTCCGCGACCACCCACTCGAGGTACTCCACCAGGCAACCGTTGACGAACTCGTCGCTGTTGTAGCTCTCCGCCATCGCCGCAGCGTCGGAGAGCCTCGAGCCGAGCAGGCGCGCCATGGCCCACGGCATGCGGAGGGTCCCTGGTTTCTCGACCCGCAGATCCACGTTGTAGTGCTCCTGCCCGGCCTCCTGATGCAGAACAACACGGACCCCGTGGGGTAGGTCGGTGTTGATCTCCTTGGCTGTGTCCATCAGTTACCTCGTCCTGTCCTGCTGCAGCGGTTGCTGCGGCAGGACAGGACGCTAGGGCAG
>CAIXFH010000014.1 GCA_903918645.1 uncultured Actinomycetes bacterium
CCAGAGCCGAGCCGACCTCGACCCCGACAAGAACATCTGGGAAGAGATCTCCGACGGCCTCGACCTGATCAACGTCGGTAAGCGCGAGATGCCGTCACGCCAGTACGTCGCCTCCTTCAACTTCAAGGGCGCCGACCAACAGAAGCTCGTCGGCAAGCTATCCGGTGGTGAGCGCAACCGCGTCCACCTCGCCAAGCTGCTCAAGAGCGGCGGCAACCTGCTGCTCCTCGACGAACCGACCAACGATCTCGACGTCGACACGCTGCGCGCACTCGAAGTGGCGCTCAACGACTTTCCTGGCTGCGCCGTCGTGATTACCCATGATCGCTGGTTCCTCGACCGCGTCGCCACCCACATCCTCGCCTTCGAGGGCGACTCGCAGGTGACGTGGTTCGAAGGGTCGTACGGCGAGTACGAGGAGCACCGTCAGAAGCAGCTCGGTGCTGACGCCAATACGCCACACCGGATCAAGTACAAGCCGATCACGCGCGACTAGACGGCACGCGCGATTATCGGATGGTTACGGTTGCTGACCGAATACGCGCGGAGCCAAGACTGTTTGTCAAGGTGATACGGCATCCCAAATGCCGACCACGGTCGCGCGCGGTAACTTTATAAAAACTTCGGGTCTTACCCGCGAGCACACGACCGTTTCGGAGCCACTGGTACAAGCTCTGTGGTGTCGGGTAGCCCTGAGTCGCAGGTCGAGCTACGCGAAGAACCTTACCGACGCGCGGAGTTCCTCGCACAGCGATTCGCGTGGTCGTAAACGTAGGCTTCATTGCCGTTGGCGCCGGCGCAGCCAGTGTTGCCGTACTTGTCCCAGCACCATTGCGTGACGAAACAATGACGCCGAGTGCCGCACCAACATCGACGGCACTCGGAACGTACGTCACGGCCGTTGCGCCCGCGATCGCCGTGCCACCACTCGTCCACTGGTACGTCGCTGCGTCAGCCCAAGGGTCGTCCGTCGTTGAATCGACGGTCAATGCTTTACCGACCGTTGCATCACCAATCAGACGGGCTGAGATAGTGGGAACACGTGTCGGTATCGGTGTACCCGACCAATAGGCAACCTGTGAGTAGCCACCGCTGACCGACGACACAGTGATCGACTTGGGGCCTCCAGATGTGATTGTCAGGTCTGCCTGGGTGGCAGTCGCGTCGGTCGTCACGCTCGTGCTGGATTCCTTGACGGCGAACGTGAGCGGGACATTTGTCGGGTCAGCGCTCGCATGCGACCACTTGACCGTCACCGTCGAGCCCGCGCTGGTCACGGCAACGATCGTTGGGGTAGCCAAGGTGGCGGCAATCCACGGGCGGAAAGCAGCGATGCGGCCGTATACGCCGGGAAGGACGGGAGCTGCGCAGCCCGAATCAGGACCCCAACTGACATCGCCCACCAACGTGCGAGTCCCGGCAATTGTTAGCGTCAACGGGCCTCCTGAGTCGCCGTTGCAACTGTCCTTACCCAGCCCACCGGCGCAAATCATGGTTGCCGTCGAATAGTTGTTGAAGCCCGCTCCGGTGTACGCGGACTGACAGGCTGCATCGGAAACGAAGGGGATATTTACCTCCCTCAATGTGTTGGAAGTCGCTCCCCCGTTTGATGTTAGGCCGAAGCCAGCGACGTCAAGCTGTGCCGGGACGGCGAGGTTCGCATCTTGTTCGGGTGAGATAAGGGGCATTGGCGTAGCCGTGGAAGGACTAGCAAGGGTTATCAAGGCCACGTCGTATTGGAGGGTTGACTTTGAGAACTTCGGGTGGGCCTTGTAGGTCGACCAGGCGATTACCGGAGGGGATGCATCTTGTGCCGTTCCTCCGATTGAGACCACGGAGTTTTGGGCGGAGGCGCCGGCAACGCAATGGGCAGCAGTGAGAACAACCGTCGGTGTAATTAAGGTACCGCCACACATGTACCACCCTTCGTTCGGCACAAAAATCGTGAGGCTAGCGAACGAAGGCCACGAGCCTGGTAGCGCATCGGCACCACCAATGATCCGCGTCTGGACATCCGAAGAAGATGCAACCGCAAGCGGGGACATTGCGGCTAGCGTGCAGATGGCCGCGACGATCATTGAGCAAAGACGAAGCATGAGCTCAGCCTATCTTGATGCACTTCTGAATGGAGTGAGCAGCATTGCCAAGCCAGGCAAATGCCGCTCGCAGAGCGCAGGCAGGGGAGCGTGCTCAACCTCGTAGGTAATCGCTGCGATGCCGCGATCGCTGCACCAATCCCGCAACGCGCCCGGTGTGGGGCTACCGATATCGGGCTGGACAGTGAGGCCAGCGGCCGTGGCGAGTTGCTGCACGATCTCACGGTTCGCGGCCGGAGTGGGGGCAATCAGTTCGAGCGGACTATGTAGATCGATGATCAGCGCAGGGTTGAGGGCCTCCATCAATGCGATTAAAGCCTTGGTCTCAGGCTCGGACCCAGGGCTCTCACCGGGCGACGAGCGATTCGTGCGGTACTCACGCTTGCGCACCGGCGTGCCGGGCGGATACGTGAACGAGTGGTCTGGCTGCCAGGACGTTGAGGGAAAGTTACGGTTGAGATCCACACCAGCGGCGTTCTGGCGCACGCCACGCACCACGCCATCGGGGTTTGCGCACGGCAGGATCGCCCAACGCGTATCGGCGCCGTCAATCCGCTCGAGTAGTCGACGCGCGAGCAGTAGAGTCTCGGGCTCCTCACCGTGAATGCCAGCGATCAGCAACCCATCGATCGTGTCTGCGCCCGCAGGCCGATAGACCTCGAGTGGTAGCCCGCCACGCGAGCGCCCGATCTCTTGTTGGGTCCAGCCGTTTGCGATCTGCATGAGCGAAAGGCAGGCCGGGACGATCCCGGACCCGCCGACTTCGATCAGTCCAGCTGAAGCCAGATCAGCTTCAGGTCGGTGTACTTCTCCATCGCGTGCAGCGACTTGTCGCGGCCGAAGCCGGACTGCTTGAAG
>CAIXFH010000015.1 GCA_903918645.1 uncultured Actinomycetes bacterium
ACGAATAGTCCCACCCGGGCTACGACGACGAGTCACCCAACGAGACCACACCTGCATCGCACCCGGCTGCCAACGACGAGGTAAACACACACAAGCCCACCACGTCATCCACTGGGCCACAGGCGGTTTCACTGCACTAGACAATCTTGCGCTCCTGTGTGGGCGTCATCATTTCGCCGTCCACCACGAACATTGGGAGATCACCCCACGCCCAGGATTACAACCACACGAACACGGCTACTGGCAGATGCAACCACCCACCTGGTTCAACTAGTAGTGCCATTGCGGCCCTGAGGGTTTGATGGGCAGTTTCTACCTGACCACCAGCACTGGGCGGTCGGAGAGGTTGACCACTTTGTGGGCAGTGCTGCCCGCCAATAGACCGGCTAGCAGGGTTGTGGTCCGGTGCCCGAGTACCACCAACTCAGCATCCACTTCGTGCGCCACATCGAGGATCGCCCGAGCGATCTCTCCATTCAAAGCAACGTCGATTCGCGTTGTTACTTGAGCCACGCCCTGTAGGCGCACGATTGCGGCAAGTTCGTCGGCAACAACTGATGCGGCCCATGAGTCCTCAACTGAGCCAAGATCGCCGCGGGTGGTCACGTAATCAAGGCGGGCGTGCAAGAGCACCACGTCATCGCCTGCCACGTATGCCCAGTGACCTGCTACCTCTGCGACCTTCCTGCTTGCTTTGGATGCGTCTACAGCGACCAACACAGTTGCCATCGTTTGTGCCTCTCGGCGTCATACAGGTGGATTGACGAGAATTGATTAGGGCTGTGAAGCCATGGGCCTCAGGCTATCTCCGCCCTGGGGCGAAAGTGCACGATCGACGCTATCGACCATTTCGCACTGATTCGTCTGATGCGATGCGCACGGGCCACTCACAACCCAAATCGGTGCTGGCACGGACATTCCATGGGCGCGATGAAGCGCATCTGCGCTTGGCGGGGGCAGTGAATGGGAAATCTGGTGTACTTGAGTCATGTTGCGCACGCGTTGGCCCGGTTTGATGGGCGCTGCCGCTCTTGTGCTGAGCCTGTTGAGCCCAGCCGCTTCTGCCCAAGCTGCCACCCCCACGCCAGCCGATTGCACCATCTTCGTCACCAATGGATATGGGTATGGCACGGCCGGTGATGACGTGATCTGCGGAACGCCGGGTGATGACATCATTCTTGGTTACGGCGGTAGCGACACGATCTTTGGCTTCGCTGGAAACGACTACATCAATGCTGGAGCCGGCGCCGACTGGATCGACGGAGGCGTGGGCAATGACACGTTATTCGGCGGTTCGGGCAATGACTACCTCAATGGTGGTCCAGGGTCTGACAAGTTGTTCGGGAGCGCAGGCCTCGACAATCTCATCGGAGCCGCTGGCGATGATGTCCTCAACGGCGGGGCCGGGGCAGATTCGCTCAGCGGAGGCGCGGGAATTGACTACTGCACCAAGGACAAAGCCGATCACTTATCGAGTTGTTATTACGACACGTCACCTCCCCGGCTATACGCGGTCGCGGCGAACACCTCATCTGTCAACACAGCGCTCGCTCCGGCGACCGAACATTTTCGGGTGCAACTACTCGATACCGGAACTGGGCTGAGTCGATTTCAGTTGCACTTCCTGCGTCTAACGGGCAACACGGCTGTCGACACCTACGACGGACCTGTTGTTCAACTGTCGGCCTTCCCCTGCACTGCAGCCCACGAATCGATGGACGCCGGTGTTTGCCCAATTTCTGGCACGCTAACCAACGGCATCTATGACGTTGCGATCAACCTCCCGAGATGGTCGCCAGCCCGCACCTATCGACTCATCGGAGTCGAGATGACCGACCGTGCTGGCAACGCGGCGATCGTTGATTCAGACACGTTGGTCGCCCGGAAAATGGCTGTGAGCTTCCGTCAGGTTGCCGCAGGCGATGCAACGGCGCCCGGACTGCGCGAGCACAGTGTCACCTCGACGATCGACACCAGCGGTGGCCCTGCGGTGCTCACGGTCACCGCACACGTCGTTGATGCCCTTTCTGGTACCCAAAGTATTTTCATGGAGTTCGGGAGATATCCGACCGTGAGTTCGGCGCCGCAATGGTCAGGACCGTGGATCTCGCTCTACCTCAACACATCCGAGTTGGCTCAGTGCGTGACCGGCCATGCCGCGTTGCCCACGGAGCCCAGCAACATGATGACGTCCTGTCGCACTGCGGGCACAGACAAGGATGGTTACTACGAACTCAAAGTGCTGGTCCCGCGGTACACCGCACAAAGTCGCTATGACATGGACCAGTTCGGCACGACCGACTGGGCCGGGAACTCAGTTACTTTGCCATACGAGTTCCTGGTTACGACGAAGCGAGACATGCACTTCACCCAGACCGGTGTCGGGGATACGGCCGCGCCAGTGGTGAGTGCGCTGAAGATTCTCGACCCCGCCGTCAACACCGGGGTTGCTGACGCCTTTGTGCGCGTGCGGGTGACTGCGCGCGACTCTCTGGCGGGAGTTGGGTCGGTTTCCGTCACGTTGTCCGCACCTGCCGGGTCGCAGGCTCAGACCTCCACCGCCAGCGACTTGGCATGCACTGACCCGGTTTTCCAAGTGCCTCAGGCAGGCGGTTGTCTGGAGTCTGGCACCGCGAGGAATGGCACATGGGTTGTCACCATCGCGCTGCCTGCTCATGCGGCTTCCGGACGGTGGACCGTGACGCAGGTGAGTACCGGAGATGTCGTTGGCAATCAGCGTGACTACAAAAGCCCCTTGCCAGTAGCGCTGCAAGGCAGCGTTACGAACGGCTAGTCACGTCGTCCGGACGCGCAGCCAGCCCAGTGGCGAGCCAAGCGATTGAGAGATGCCACAGCGCTGTCGTAATTCGTAACCTAGTGGCACCAAAGGCCGGCACGATGTGGTGCCCAAGAGTGCGAGATTGACATTCTGGTCTTTCAGTTCGCGTTGTGGTTAACCAACCGAAATGCACGGTTTGCGATGAGTCGCTATCGTCCGCCAGATGGAGATATTGATCTGGTCTGCTGGGCTTCCGCTGCCGTTACTGTTCATGGTATTTATCGCACTTTGCTTCATCCCGTTGGAAGTCTTTAGCGTGGTGTCGAGGCGCTTTGACCCGAAGGACCGCACTAACGACAACATAGGTCGAGCCTCGTTGGCATTTCTGAGCAGCGCGTTCATCTTTGTTGGTGCGTTCACCATCATCACCTCGTGGAACGAGGATGCAAGGCTGCACGCCGCAGGAGAGCATGAGGTGGTCGCAGCGCAGATGCTCATGCGCGAGGTTCGACAGCTGGCGCCGACGGACTCCACGGTGCGTCTGGCGTTGGGCGCATACGTCGAGGCCGTGCTGCAGCACGAGACCGGCAAGGGCGGTGTGCTCACGCCGAGTAATGAGGCAGAGGACGCCTTCGGCGTGTTGGAGAGTACGGCGGTTGATGTTTCGGAGAGGCCAGGCACAGATTCCTATCGTGCTGGGGAGGTTCTTGACTCCATCAACGATTTGAAACTCGCTCGCCAGGAGCGGGTGGGAGAGTTGGGCAACACAATCGCGCTGCCCCTCGTAGCCCTGCTGTTGGTGATGGCCGCACTCAACCTCGCGGGCCTCGGCCTGTTCCCAAGCGGTACCTCCCGGGGGCTCAAGCGGACATACACGTTCGTGGTGGCGGTCGCCGTTGCGTCCATGCTCACCAGTGTCGTCTTGCTCGAGTCGGTTCAGTTCATCTCGCCGGGGCTCTCCTTGCCGTTAGAAAGCCTCGTCTCTGAACTGGGCGCTGACGGAGCCTAGGCCTTTTGTGTCGCGGCGAGGAATTGCCAGGTCTAGTTGGCTCGGATGACCGTGGAAGTTCGCCGTCGACCGTTCCGTCGCCTTCTCCCACCCCAGCCCAACAGGGCGACACGCCGCTCTCAATGGAGATGGCCCCAAGGGACCTAAGTCTCTTGGGGCCGGGGCAATGCCCTGATTGTTTTGTGTCCGAGAAGGGAGTTGAACCCTCAAGCCCTTTCGGGCACTAGCACCTCAAGCTAGCGCGTCTGCCAATTCCGCCACTCGGACCTGCAACTCGAGCGTTAACCCGCGAAGCAACCTCGCAGAGCATACAACCATGGCGTCGTTACGAAGAATCGCCCCATGCGGCAGGATGGTCATGTGACCTTGATGAGCGTGACTCCTGAGCCATTCCTTGACGCACAGGCCGAGGTTGTCGAACTCGCATCGGACCTGATCCGCATAGATACCAGCAATTTCGGCGACGGCACTGGCCCAGGGGAGGCCGAAGCAGCCGAGTACGTGCAGGCCAGGCTCGCTGAGGTGGGGCTGGCCTCCGAGCGGATCAACTGCGGCGCCAGCAACCGAGACGCTGTCGTTGTGCGGATCCCCGGCCGCGATCGCACGCGGGGCGCACTGCTGGTGCACGGTCACCTCGACTGCGTTCCATCGCACCCTGACGACTGGACACATCCGCCGCTGGCCGCGGAGATCGACGAAGACCTCGGTGTCCCGATGCTCTACGGCCGCGGCGCCGTCGACATGAAGGACATGGACGCCATGATCTTGGCCAATGTGCGGTCTTGGGCGCGCAACGGCGTGCAACCCGAACGCGACATCGTGGTGATGTACCTTCCCGACGAAGAGGCTGGTGGGCAGTTCGGCTCACATTGGATGATCGACAACCGCCCCGATCTGTTCGAAGGTGTTACCGAGGCTGTTGGCGAGGTTGGCGGTTTCTCCATGACGGTCAAGGACGATCTTCGGCTTTACCTGATCCAGGTGGCCGAAAAGGGTCTTGGCTGGATCCGACTTCACGCCACTGGCACGACGGGCCACGGCTCGATGCTCAACGACGACAATGCCGTTACGGCGCTATGCGAGGCGGTGGCTCGCATTGGTGCGTACAAGTTCCCTGTTCACATCACTCCTACCGTGCGCCATTTCCTTGAGGCGTTGTCCGATGCCACGGGCGAACATTTCGACCCCGATGACATGGAGGCCACTTTGGCCAAACTCGGTCCGATGGCCCGCCTCATCGGCGCTACGTTGACCAACACAGCCAACCCCACAATGCTCTCGGCGGGATACAAGTCAAACGTCATCCCCGGCGATGCAAGCGCTCAGATCGATACCCGATTCCTGCCCGGCTACGAAGATCAGATGTTGGCAGCGATCGACGAGATGCTCGGAGACCACGTTCGGCGCGAGTATGTCGTCCACGACATCGCGCTGGAAACCACCTTTGATGGTCCGAGTATCAATCTTATGGGCGCGGCGCTCAGAGCCGAAGACCCACATTCGTTGGCCGTGCCGTACATGCTTTCCGGTGGCACTGACGCAAAGGCGTTCAGCACGTTGGGAATTCGTTGTTATGGCTTCGCGCCGTTGAAGCTGCCACCCACCTTGGATTTCGGTGCGCTGTTCCACGGCGTTGACGAGCGGGTGCCCATCGAGGCACTTGAGTTCGGAACCCGCGTGCTTGGTCGCTTCCTGCGTTCTGCCTGAGCGTGGATCAGGTGGTGCGCACCGCGCGCAACACTCGACGCCGCAGCCATACCCTTCGCCTACCGTCTGGGTAGAGGCGCAACCGGGCCAACTCCCAGGACCCATGCTCGGCAAGTTCAACTAACGCCACTCGAGCAGCTTCTCGATGAGTGCCCCTGGGCAGGCTGATCTCGCGGTACTCCCAGGTTGATGCGCGGGTGGTTGCCATGGCGACATTGTGCGCGAGTACGCCACAATCCTTCGACGAACAGTGCGTGTCGTGGTCGGCTTAGTCAGCGGTCGTCAGGAGCTCGACAAGCCGTGTGCGACGTGGGCGATCCGAAGGGCCGGCGACGATATCGGCCAGCGATGCCGGATTGGGGCCAAGCGCATGGACGATCGACACGTGTTCAAGCCCTGCCAGCAGGCCTGCATACATCGTCGCCCGGGTAAGCGCCTGAGTCGGCGCCACTGGGAGTAGAAGAACTGCCGCTCGCGCGGGTGCTTGAATCTCAATGGTGAGGGCGACCGGTCCGGCGACCCCGGCAGCGACTCGAGCGGCCGCCACCTTCTTCGCACCGAGTTCACCCTCAAGATCAAGTACAACCGCCACGACATCTGCTGGCTCGACCCCGAAGGCCCGGGGGATCGAGGTGGTGAGCAACTGCGTGAGACGGTGAAGTGCCTCGCTAGCCGACGTCACTGGTACCAGGATGAGGGAGCGATCACCGTCTCTGCCGCCTGTCCAGCGGCCAGTAGCTACCGCCTCTCGCGCAACGTCCAAAGCCGAAGAACCTTGCGCTGCTTCTGCTTTCAGCACTGGACAAACACCAGATGCTGCCAGGTCGAGTGCTACTGCCCCAGGGCCAGGCGCGAGCGGTAGCGCTGGGTCGAGTGAGAGAGCGAGCACGGCAGTCTCGGGAAGTTCGTCGACGGCATCCAGAACCGCATCAAGGGATACCCGCTGAGCGTTGTCGAGAACCACTGCAGAGGCACCCGCGAGGGCGGAGTCAAGGGTGAGCCGTCGTCGATCGGGATCCGAGCCGACGATCACGGCCAACCGATTCTCTGCTGCGAGAGCGAGTAGCCCATCAGCTAGGAGTTCCTCGGCCTCCGCGATCTCAAGCAGCGCCAAGGCCGGTTGTGCACGCCACTCGGTTTCGATCACTAGACCGGTGTCGAGCGCCGCAGCAATATCAGCAGCGCTGCATGAGGCCAAGACGAGATCGACGGGCAGCACCGTATGGCCAGCGCTCGCGGCGCCAGCCAAGAGTTCGGCTACGGGGTTCAGCGCTGATTCCAACCGTGATCGGGATAGCCGCGCTCAGGCGCGGACACCTCGTCCAATGCGGTGGTGATCTCGGTGGGGAGTTCGAGTTCTTCGACTGTGAGGGCTCCGCGAAGCTGCGCCGCGGTGCGCGCCCCGATGATTGGCGCAACGACGCCAGGACGATCGCGAACCCAGGCAAGAGCGACTTCGAGCGGTGCAACCCCAAGGCCTTCAGCCGCTGTGCAGAGGGCGTCCACTACTCGCCGTGATTCATCGCCGAGGTAAGGCGTGACGAACGAGGCGAAGTGCGACGACGCCCCCCGAGAGTCGGCAGGAGTGCCATGCCGGTACTTGCCGGTAAGGACGCCGCGTCCAAGTGGAGACCAGGGAAGCAGGCCCATGCCTGCGTCGCTTGCGGCGCCGACGACCTCACGTTCGATGCCGCGCTGAAGCAGCGAGTACTCAACCTGAGTGGACACCAGACGTGAACTCCCAGCCCCTGTTCGTGATCCCTGAACCGCGGCTGCTTTTGCGGTCTGCCAGCCGGTGTAGTTGCTCACGCCTGCGTAGCGCACCTTGCCCGATGCAATAGCCGCATCTAGCGCCGACAGGGTCTCCTCCAAGGGAGTGAGCGGGTCCCAAGCGTGCAACTGCCACAGGTCGATGTAGTCGAGGTTCATGCGGCGAAGCGAGTTTTCGAGAGCACTCAGCAGATATCCACGTGAGGCATCGAACCGTCGCTCGGTTCCAGGCTTCGAGACTGCTTTGGTTGCGACCACGATCGACTCGCGACCGAAGTCCGCTACAAGCTGGCCAACGATCTCCTCGGACACCCCATCGGCATAGACGTCAGCGGTATCGACGAAGTTGCCGCCGGCATCGAGGAACGCGGCGAGTTGATCACGGGCCTCATGCTCATCGGTGTCGCGGCCCCAGGTCATAGTTCCCAGCGCGAGTCGCGATACGAGTAGGCCGGAGGTGCCAAGTGGACGCAGTTCCATGTCAGCGGACACTACCGGGCATTCACATCTGGAGCGGTTAGGCTCCGCTCAGGTCGTGTATCGACTATCAGTCTTAGCGGTCGAAAATACGGAAGGACGACGAAATGCGGCTCGGTCTCAACCTTGGCTATTGGGGTGCTGGCAATGACGCCGACAACCTCGTACTCGCGCAGGAGGCTGATCGACTCGGCTACTCCGTCGTATGGGCAGCCGAGGCTTATGGATCCGATGCCGTCACCGTTCTCACCTGGGTAGCGGCCAAGACCGAGCGAATCGACGTCGGCTCAGCGGTGATGCAGATCCCAGGTCGTACCCCTGCCAATACCGCAATGACCGCAGCCACTCTCGACCTCCTCAGTGGCGGACGATTCCGACTCGGCCTTGGGGTCTCTGGCCCGCAGGTATCCGAAGGCTGGCACGGGGTCCGGTTCGACAAGCCACTTACGCGCACTCGCGAGTACATCGCAATCGTGCGTAAGGCGTTGGGGCGCGAGAAGGTGCAGTTCGACGGCGAGTTCTTCACGCTGCCGTTGCCTGACGGCCCGGGCAAGGCCCTGACTCTCACGGTCCAGCCGATTCGCGATCAGATTCCGATCTATCTGGCAGCAACCGGGCCAAAGAATCTCGAACTCGCGGGCGAGATCGCTGACGGTTGGCTGGCCATGTTCTTCGCCCCTGAATATGCACCAGAGTTGCTGGGCTCGATTTCTGCCGGACGCGCGATCGCAGGCAAGACCCTCGAGGGGTTTGATGTCGTGGCCACCGTTCCAGTGGTCATCGGTGATGACGTCGAGGCGTGTGCTGAGCCCGTCCGCAAGTACTCGTCGCTTTACATGGGCGGCATGGGTAGCCGCGACAAGAACTTCTACAACCAACTCGCCGTGCGTATGGGCTTCGACACTGCAGCTGCGCAGGTTCAGGACCTGTACCTGTCGCGCGATTACGCAGGGGCAGCGGCGGCGGTGCCGCTGGAGTTCATCGACCAGACCTCGCTGATTGGTCCGGCCGCACGCATTCAGGATCGGCTGGCCGCTTTCGCTGAGTCGGGCGTCACCACCTTGACCGTGGCTACCTATGCGGAGACGTTGGACGAGCGCATCGACACGGTGCGTCAGATGGCCGAGATCTTGGCCGCATCCGGATTGGCGGACTGATTGTGAATTACCTCGAAGCAGTGATTCTCGGCGCGGTGCAGGGTCTCACCGAGTTCTTGCCGATCTCGTCCACCGCCCATCTTCGGATCGTGCCAGCCCTCTTCGGCTGGGGTGATCCGGGCGCTGCATTCACTGCGGTGGTTCAACTTGGCACGATGGCCGCGGTGCTCGTGTTCTTTTGGCGCGACATCCTGCGTATCGCCTTGGCCTGGTTCCGCTCGCTGTTCACCCCGAGTCTTCGCGGCGGTCTCGATGCCCGCATGGGCTGGTACATCATCTTGGGCACAATCCCGATCTCGATCGTGGGTTTAGCTTTCAAAGATTCGATTGAGACAACAGCCCGCGACCTTCGCATCATCGGTTGGGTGTTGATCATCTTTGGCGTCGTGCTCTGGGCGGTCGACAAGGTGGCGCCTCAGCGACGCTTGATTGGTGATCTCAACCTCAGAGACGGCCTGTTTTTCGGTGTCGCACAGGCACTTGCGCTGATTCCTGGTGTGTCGCGTTCTGGCGCGACCATCACGGCGGGTCGCGCAATGTCCTATACCCGTGAGGACGCAGCGCGATTCTCGTTCTTACTCTCAATCCCCGCGGTTGTGCTCTCGGGATTGTTCGAGGCTCGCAAACTCGGCGACACTGGCGGACCTGCGTGGGGCCCGACAGTTCTTGCAACACTGGTCGCCTTCGTTGTCGGCTACGCGTCGATCGCCTGGTTGCTCCGCTGGTTGGTTAACCACTCGATGTCAGTCTTTGCGATCTACCGTGTAGTGGTCGGTGTGATCATCCTCGGCCTCGTGTACGGCGGACATCTGGCAGCGACCTGATCGGCGGAGGGTAGCGCCAGTCACCACTCTCGTGCTCGCTTGCGATCTAGAGCCACCCGCTGCGCTTGAAGGCGCGATACATCGAGACACAAGCGGTCAGCATCAGGCCGACCGCGAGCGGGTAACCGAAGCGCCAATGCAGCTCGGGTATGTAGTCAAAGTTCATCCCGTAGATGCCTGCAATCGCCGTGGGCACAGCGAAAATGGCAGCCCACGCAGAGATCTTGCGAGTGTCAGAGTTCTGCTGCATTGCCTGACGTGAGCGCGATTCTTCCAGCGCCGTGCCCAGCAAAGTGTCGAACTGCGCACTGAGTTCACTGACCCGCAAGAGGTGATCGCCAAGGTCGTGGAAGTAAGGCACAAGTGGCTCGGCCACGCGCAGGAACGAGTTGGAGAGGAGCTGGTCGGCCAAGGTGCGCAGTGGATCCACGGCCCGACGTACCTCGAGGTTCTCACGCTTGAGCTTGTAGATCATCGGGGCATCGTCGGTGATCGTCGGTGAGAAGACCCGCTCCTCGACCTGCTCGATGTCAATGGCGATCTCGTCAGCAACATATTGGTAGCCGTCGACCACAAGGTCGGCGATGCCGTGGAACACCGCCATCGGCCCACAGCGCAGCAATTGTGGGTTGCTCTCGAGTTCGCTACGCAGGTTGTGTAGGTCGCCGGGCGAGCCCTGCCTGATCGATAACACGAACGAGGGACCGACGAACACCGAGATCTGGCCCGTCTCAACATCGGATGTTTCCTCGATGTAGCCCAGGACATTGAAGACCGCAAATACTTGGTGCTTCTCGATTTCCACGTGAGGACGCTCAGCAAGCGTAAGTGCACCTTCGAACCGCAGCTCGTCGATCCCGAACAGGCCCGCTGCTAGGCGGACCTCTTCTTCGCTGGCATTTCGCAGGCCGAGCCAGACGAAACTGTCGACGCTGCCGGTCTTAGCTTCGCTCCACATGCGCTCGAGAGTCTCGACATCTTCAGCATCGAAGGGTGCCTCGAGACCGATGGCATCGGCGAGACCTGGTACGGGCTCGCCATCTCGGTAAAGACCAACTCCGCGAATCATGACCCCATGGTGCCAGCAGGACATGAGTTCTCGTCATAGGGTCGTACCGTGGCTACCGTCTTTCTCGTTCGGCACGGACGTACTTCGGCGAACGCGGCCGGCGTGCTCGCCGGGTGGACTCCCGGCGTGGTGTTGGACGACAAGGGTCAAGAACAGGTACTCGCCGTAGGTGAACGTCTGGCAAAGGTGCCGTTCGCGGCGGTGATCAGTAGCCCGCTTGAGCGCACTGTCCAGACGGCCCAGGCAATCATTGACGCGCGAGGCCAGACCGTACCAAGGCCAATCCCCATGCACTTAGACGACCGCATCGGTGAATGTCATTACGGCGACTGGACCAATCAGCCACTGAAGATCCTCAGCAAGCACCCGATGTGGAAGGTCGTCCAGGCACACCCGAGTGCCGCTGTCTTTCCTGGCGACGAAGGCGAGGGGCTGGCCGACATGTCACGCCGCGCTGTGGCATCGGTACGCGAGTGGATCTCCACGCTTACTGCAGAGCATGGTGATGACGTGAGTTTCGCCGTCGTTTCGCACGGAGATGTCATCAAGGCCATCGTCGCCGACGCACTGGGCATGCACCTTGACTCGTTCCAGCGAATCTCCATCGATCCCGCTTCGGTCACGGTAATCCGATACGCCGACCTGCGCCCGTTCGTTTTGCGCGTCAATGACATCGGGGGAGATGTGTCTGGTTTCATCCCGGCGGCCAAGCCCGGTCGACGCAAGTCGAGTCGGGCTTCGTCTGACGCAGTTGTCGGCGGGGGAGCAGGAGCATGAGCGCCAAGGTAGGGTCAGGGCGTGGCAAGAGAGTTATTTTCGTTCGATCAGCCTGAGCGCTTCGTCGTAGGCACGATCGGTCAGCCTGGCGAGCGCCAATTCTTCCTCCAAGTTCGCGACGCTCGGCGAACCGTCACGGTTGCGCTTGAAAAACAACAGGTCCAGTTGTTGGCCGAACGGGTCGACGGTCTGCTTGACGAGGTCACTCGGCTCACCGGTGGCAGCGTGCAGATCCCAGCGGGCGCTCCTGTCGGCAGCGACGATCTAGAGCCACTTGACTCTCCGGTCGTCGAGGAGTTCACGGTCGGCTCACTTGTACTCGGCTGGAGTGGCGACGCTGAGATGCTCGTGATCGAGGCGCACGAGCCTGTTGACGAAGGCGAGCAAATCCCCGACCTCGAAGAGGACCCCGAAGACGGCCCCGCGACCTTGCGGGTGCGCCTATCCGGTGCAGCAGGTCGGGCCTTTGCAAAAAGAGCGCTCGCGGTGGTCTCGGCCGGGCGCCCACCTTGTCCGTTTTGTGCTTTGCCTCTTGAGCCAACCGGCCATATCTGTCCGCGTGCCAACGGATATCGGCGTTGAGCGCACAAGGCGATCGCTCTGGCGAGCCATCACTGACGCCGCCTGTCTCCGACGAAGATCTCAAAGAGGTACTAGCGCGGGGCGCATTGTCGATCGAGGGTCGGCTTATGTCGGCGAGCAATGCGACGTTGCTGGCGATTGCCGAACTCGACGGTGTCGAGGTCACTTGCGTGTACAAGCCCACGTCAGGAGAGCGTCCGCTTTGGGACTTTGATGAAGGCACTCTCGGTATGCGTGAGGTTGCCGCACACGATGTCTCCACCGCTCTTGGGTGGAACATCGTGCCCCCGACCGTGTGGCGCGAGGATGGCCCGTTTGGGCAGGGGATGGCTCAAGCGTGGGTCAATTCACCTGATGATGCTGAGCCCGAACCGGGTGCGGGTCTAGTCGACATCGTCGACCGTGACCGAACTCCGCATGGTTGGCTGGAAGTTGTCGAGGCCCAAGGTGAGAACGGTCGACCGATCAGGTTGATCCACGCCGATCACCCCGATCTGCGACGCATGTGCGTGTTCGACGCCATCATTAACAACGCCGACCGTAAAGGTGGCCACGTCCTCGTTGGTCGAGTGCGCCCGGGAGATGAGGTGCGAACGTATGGTGTCGACCACGGTCTCACGTTCAGCACCGACGAAAAACTGCGTACGGTCCTGTGGGGTTTTGCCGGTACCGAACTTGACGGGCAGATGATGGTCGACCTCGAGCACCTTGCCGCAGACCTCGGCGAGCACCTGGGTGAGGCGCTCAGCGAACTCCTCACCCGACGTGAATTGGCTCGTACGAGTCAGCGGCTTTCTCGGCTGATGCGAGAGGGCGCTTACCCGCTGCCGGGAGACGGGTGGCCGTCGTTGCCTTGGCCGGCGTTCTGATCCTGCACCGCGTCTGACCATCTCGCCCCCACACCCCTAGGATCGCTCACATGCAGGCCTGGCCCAAGCCCGAGATTCCCTCCCTACCCGGGCGCGGATCCGCGCTGCGACTCCATGACACCGGCACGGGCACTGTTCGCCCGACCTCGCCCGGCGACACGGCCCTGATGTATGTCTGCGGTATCACCCCCTACGACGCCACGCATATGGGCCACGCCGCCACGTACGTAGCCTTCGACCTGGCTTATCGAGTGTGGCTCGACTCCGGTCACGACGTTCACTACGTCCAAAACGTCACGGATGTCGATGATCCACTGCTCACTCGTGCGCTGGAGACAGGTGAAGACTGGACCGCGTTGGCCGGACGCGAGATTGCCTTGTTCCGAGAGGACATGACCGCCATATCGGTCATTCCCCCTCGGCACTACATCGGCGCGGTCGAGTCGATTCCGTTGGTGCTTGAGTACATCGCGAAACTGCAGAGCGCCGGATCCGTCTATGAGGTCGATGGCGACCTGTACTTCCGAGTGCATAGTGATCCCAGCTTCGGTTCGATTGCCGGTCTTGACGAGCAGAAGATGGTTGAAATCTTCGCTGAGCGTGGTGGGGATCCCGATCGTGCGGGTAAGGAGAATCCACTCGATTGCCTGCTCTGGCAGTTGGAACGGCCGGGCGATCCCTCGTGGGACAGTCCCTTTGGCCGCGGCCGGCCTGGCTGGCACATCGAGTGCTCTGCAATTGCGCTTGACCATCTCGGTCCAACCATCGACCTTCAGGGCGGCGGTAGTGATCTTGCCTTCCCACACCACGAGATGGGGGCATCCGAAGCTCAAGTTGCTACTGGCAAAACGCCTTACGCGAGGCACTACACGCACGCGGGGATGGTTCGCCTAGATGGCGAGAAGATGAGCAAGTCACGTGGCAACCTTGTTCTTGTGAGCAAGTTGCGTGCGGCTGGGGTCGACCCCGCTGCAATCCGTCTTGCGCTGTTGGCACACCACTACCGGCATGACTGGGACTGGACGGACGAGGACCTACGGAGCGCCGAGGAGCGGCTTGCCGCTTGGCGCGCGGCAGTTGCGGCGCCAGCTGCACCAGGCGCGACGCCCGTGATCTCGGCCGTGCGAGCACATCTGGCAAACGACCTCGACGCGCCCTCCGCATTGGCCACAATTGACCGATGGGCAGAGCAGACTCGGCTTCGATCTGGTGCCTCTGGTGCCGATGACAGATCATCGGGCTCGGGTGTGCGGGATTTGGTGTCTGCGCTGCTGGGAGTGCAACTTTAGTTTCGTGTCGGGAAGGTCGTGAGGCACGTGTTGTCGATGCACTGGACCGATTCGGCTGCGGCTGCGCACTTGCGTTCCCAAGCGATGCTGGATGCAGGCCCCAACGAGGGCATCGTGGTCCAGGGGCTAGACGGGTCGATACTCGGGGCGAACGAGAGGGCCTTGGCCCTACTGCGCTACTCGTGGAGCCAACTCACCGGAGTCACATCAAACGATCCGCGATGGGCGGCCTGCGGTGATGACGGACGGTTGCTCACTGGCGACGAGCACCCGGCCATGGTCACGCTGCGAACCCACCAGCCCGTGCGGGGGTTCGTCATGGGGGTCGAGGCTCCGACCGCAGATGGCGTAGGTGAGTTTGTGTGGCTCGTGATCGATAGTGACCCAATCGTCGTTGATTTCGCGATCGCAGGCGTATGCGCTCGGTTCCGCGACGTGAGCTCCACTGAGGTGGGCCTGAACGCAACTCGGCGCGTAATTCGAACACTTCGCGAGTTTGCGATGGCTGCAGCAAACTCCGAGTCGCGTTATCGAGCCGTGGTGCAAAGTTCGGGTGATGTCGTGTGCGAACTTGATCTCAACGGTCGAATAGTGTCGGCATCCCCAGCGATCACTGAATGGCTCGGTTGGCTGCCGCATCAGGTCATGGGACGCGACTTGATTGATCTCCTCCACCCTCGTGACCGACAAAACGTCGATGCCGAGGCTCGTGTGCTCGGTACGGCGTTCCCGCGGGAGGGACGCTCAGAGTATCGCTACGCCACCGCCTCACGCGGTTGGCGTTGGATGAGTTCGGTTTCTCGCTTGGTCTATGACTCGGCGGGTGAGCCGTACGAAATGCTGACCTCCCTGCGGGATGCGCAAGAGGAAGTCGAGCGCCGCGAACGGCTTGCGCATGAGGCAGCCCACGATTCGCTCACTGGGTTGATCAACCGCGACTCCGCGTTCACCTTCCTCGCCGACGTCCTCGCCGATCCGGGTCAAGACCTGGTGGCTGCCCTTTACATCGATGTCGATAACTTCAAGTTCGTCAACGATTCCAAGGGCCATCCGTATGGTGATTCACTGCTTGTCGAGGTTGCCAATCGGCTCTCGGCCGTGGTGCGACCCACCGACCGCGTTGCGCGGATCGGGGGAGATGAATTCTTGGTGATACTCACCCGGCTGCCCGACGAGCGGGCCGTGGCCCGACGCGCTCAGGATCTGATCGAATCAGTCCGTGCAGGCAGACTCGACACGGTCGTCACCATCAGTGTCGGTATGGCAGCAGATGGGCGGAGCGAATCAGCGGAAGAACTGGTCGCACGAGCCGATGTGGGATTACTACGAGCCAAGAAGGACGGTCGCGACCGAGCCTCGTGGTAGCCCGCAAGAAGGGTTATCGCTAGCCCTTCTTCTCCTGATGCCCACCGAACTGCTTGCGCATTGCTGACAAAAGGCGATCGCCAAATGAGGCGTTGCCCCGTGATGAGAATCGCGCATACAGGGCGGCGGTGAGTACCGGCGCCGGGACGCCTT
Source organism: uncultured Actinomycetes bacterium (assembly GCA_903918645.1). Lineage (GTDB taxonomy): Bacteria > Actinomycetota > Actinomycetes > S36-B12 > CAIYMF01 > Longivirga. The sequence goes on from CAIXFH010000015.1 coordinate 15,828, forward strand.
CCTCAATCGCTGCGATGGCCGTCCAACGGCCCTCACCCGAGTCGGAGACTTGACCGCTGAACCCCTCCAAAGAGGGCGAGTCCTGAAGTGCTGCAGCCGTCAGATCGAGCAGCCACGACGACACCACCGATCCGCGGCGCCAGACCTCACTCACAGCGGGAATGTCGAAGTCATACGAGTAGAACTCGGGGTGGTCGAGCGGTGCCGTCTCGGCGTCGGCCTCGCGTGGGCGCAAGCCATCGTCGGCGTTGTTCAAGATGTTGAGGCCCTCGGCATAGGCCGCCATCAGCCCGTACTCGATGCCGTTGTGGACCATCTTGACGAAGTGGCCAGCCCCACATGGACCGCAGTGCAGCCAGCCTTCTTCCTCGGGCGCAATCGGGCCGCTACGACCGACGGTGCGTTCGGCTGTTGTACTTCCCGGGGCAAGCGTGCGCCAGATTGGGATGAGTCGGTTAACAGCGTCTACGGATCCGCCGATCATCAAACAGAAACCACGCTCAAGGCCAAACACGCCACCGGACGTTCCAGTATCGATGTGCTCAATACCGAGCGGCTTGAGATCGTCGGCGTGCCGGATGTCATCGCGGTAGTAGGTGTTGCCACCATCGATGATGGTGTCGCCGGCCTCGAGCGCCGCCGCGACATCAGTGATGGTTGCATCAGTAATCACGCCCGCGGGAACCATGATCCAGACATTTCGCGGGGTCGTCATCTGCGCTGCGAGGTCTTCGTACGACGTCGCTCCGATCGCACCTTCGGCCACGAGCGCTGCCACCGCTTCGGGATTGACGTCATAGACCACGCAAGAGTGACCATCCCGCATGAGGCGCCGAACCAGGTTCGCGCCCATCCGGCCCAGGCCAACCATGCCGAGTTGCATGGGCGTATCGGTGGTCATGTGTCTCTCCTGCGTTAAGGGATGCGGGTTATCGCTATCGTCAGTTCTGAGATTAGGGGACTTGCCGACTACTTATCGCATCGCGCTCTGGAGGAACCCGTGACCAGTACGACTCGAGGCGACGGTACAACGTCGCACGTAGCCGGTGGGGTGGCCTCCACGGCGGCTTGGTCAGCGCTTCTCGAACATCGAGAAGCGCTCGGTGCGAGCACGATACGAGAGCTTTTCGCCGGCGATCCCGGCAGGTCATCTCGGCTGGTGCTCGACGGCGCAGGAGTGCATGCCGATCTGTCCAAGCATCGGGCAACCGCTGAAACCCTCGGCTTGTTGGTCAGGCTCGCGCGTGAACGCGGACTCCCTGAGCGAATTGATGCGATGTTCAGCGGGGCACGTATCAACACCACTGAGCAGCGGTCGGTGTTGCATACGGCGCTGCGCATCCCACGCGGCGAGTCCTTAGTGGTTGATGGTGTTGACGTCGTGGCCCAGGTGCACCAAGTCCTTGGCCGCATGGGTGAGTTCTGCGACCGGGTTCGCTCCGATCAGTGGAGAGGTAGTACAGGGCGTCCAATTCGCGCGGTGGTCAACATTGGTATTGGTGGCTCCGACCTTGGACCGGTCATGGCCTATCACGCCCTGCGTCACGTATCTCGACGCGAGATCCAATTTCGTTTCGTATCCAATATTGATGGCACCGACATGGTCGAAGCCACTAGGGACCTTGATCCCGCAGAGACGATGTTCATCGTCGCGAGTAAGACCTTCACGACTCAGGAGACGATGACCAACGCGCTGACTGCGCGATCTTGGCTGGTCAACGGTTTGGGTCCAGACGTCGATGTCGCGAAGCATTTCGTGGCGGTATCGACAAACGAGGCGGGCGTGCGCGAGTTCGGGATCGATCCCGCGAACATGTTCGGGTTCTGGGAGTGGGTCGGCGGACGTTATTCGATGGATTCCTCGATCGGCCTCTCGCTCATGCTCGCGATCGGCCCTGCTGCGTTCGCAGACTTGCTCGCTGGTTTTCGCGCCATGGATACCCATATGCGTGGCACCGACTTGCAGGGCAATCTGCCAGTACTCATGGGACTTCTGGGTGTCTGGTACCGAAACTTCTTCGGCTCGCAATCGCATGCCGTGTTGCCCTATGAGCAGTACCTCGATCGATTCCCCGCGTACCTGCAGCAACTCACGATGGAGAGCAACGGTAAGTCGGTAACCCTGGAAGGGGCGCCGGTAGGGGTCGATACCGGTGCTGTCTGGTTCGGCGAGCCCGGGACCAACGGGCAACACTCGTTCTATCAACTTCTTCACCAGGGCACCACCGTGGTGCCTGTCGATTTCATCTTCTTCGCACAGCCGACCAACGATGTGGGTGACCACCACGACAAGCTCATCGCGAATGTTCTCGCACAGGCCAATGTGTTGGCATTCGGCCGCACCGCCGATGAGGTCCGAGCCAAGGGCGTTCCCGAAGAACTCATGCAGCACAAGCTAATGCCGGGGAATCGTCCCTCGACCACACTCATGCTCGACCGGCTCACGCCTTATGCGCTCGGCACACTCGTTTCGCTCTACGAGCACCTCGTGCTCACCCAAGGTGTTGTCTGGGGGATCGACTCATTTGATCAGTGGGGCGTCGAACTGGGCAAGGAGATGGCAGGGGAGTTGCTGCCCGCACTCATTGCTCACGACGTCCCGGATCTGTCGGCGTTTGATGCGAGCACTGCGGCTCTCGCCCTGCGCTATCGAGCACTTCGTGGGCGCTAGTCAGCCGACCTGCCAGTCTGTGTCGGCTTAGCCGACCTGCCAGTCTGTGTCGGCTTAGCCGACCTGCCAGTCTGTGTCGGCTTAGCCGACCATGCCAGTCTGTGTCGGCTTAGCCGACCATGCCAGTCTGTGTCGGCTTAGCCGACCATGCCAGTCTGTGTCGGCTTAGCCGACCATGCCAGTCTGTGTCGGCTTAGCCG
>CAIXFH010000016.1 GCA_903918645.1 uncultured Actinomycetes bacterium
GAACCGCTCGCCGTCGAACGCTTCGAAGATTGCTTCGACTCCGTGCGCGCCATCGTTGAGCCGGGGGTAATAGCGGTGCGCGCTGAGCGGGGGTTCCTTCGGGTCGAACCAGGGTTCGCCCGTAAGGAGTCCATCTGGGCCGACGAAGCTGATGCGTCCGTGGGATTCGATTACCGCAGTGATGTCTCCACTGGTAACTCGGGCCACGAGTCGATCTTCGTCGACTGACACATCGGCGGGTGTGGGTTCGTGGACCACGAGTGCGTCACGGATCTCGACCGGGTGCGGTGTCACGCTGCCGCGAACGCGCAGGGTGCCATCACCCCATGCGTCGATGTAGAGGGTCTCGTGGGGGAGGGTCAAGGTGATGCCCGATGGGCGTATCGCGAAGGGCATGTGGAGTTCTCCTGATGAGGCAGGCCATCGTAATTTCTACAGCGTCGAGCGTGAGGCTGTCACGGCAGTGGTGTTAACGCAAACACTACGAGTGTGGATGGTCTTGTCGCATGCGTCCGGTGCTGGCTCTGATCACCAGTTGGGGTTCGATCAGGTGTTTGACCGGCGCGGTTGAGCCCTCATCGGCGACAAGTCGGTCGAGCAGTTCAACCGCGACCTCACCGAGCAGGATGAAGTCCTGTCGCACTGTGGTCAGGGCCGGGGTGTAGAACGCGGACTCTGGAGTGTCGTCGAAGCCGACGATGCTGACGTCCTCGGGGACCCGGATCCCTCGCTCGTGGAACGCGGACAGGACACCGAGAGCCATCTGGTCGTTGGCCACGAACACGGCAGTGGTCTGGGGGTCGTTGGCAAGGAGGAGCCCAGCGTTGTAGCCAGATAGTGGGCTCCAGTCACCTTCTATCGGGGGCGGGGCGGCCGCCGCCGCCGCTTCGAGTGCAGCACGCCACCCGTCGGTGCGCAACCGACTCTCGATCCAATCGGATGGGCCCGCGACGTGATGCACGGTGCGGTGCCCAAGGTCGAGAAGATGACGCGTTGCAAGGCTTGCCCCCTTCCCCTGGTCGATACCCACAATCGGCGCTTCCCCAGCGTGTCCAGCCCCTGCAAGGACTACTGGGGTCCTTCGATCAAGGCTCCGCAGCGCGCCCGCCGTAGAGACAAACGGCGCGATGATGACGAGTCCGTCGACGAGGCGATCGTCGAGCGAGTGCACAGCATCGCGAAGCGAAGCGTGGTCAGCGCGTTCGATGGCGGCGATCGCGACTCCGTATCCGCGTTCGCGTGCGGCCCGCTCGATACCCAGCAGTGCTGCCGCCGGACCGTACTGTGCAGTGTCGAACGTGACGACGCCGATTGTCCTAGAGCGTCCGCGAACCAGGCTTTGAGCCATGACGTTGGGGCGGTATCGAAGCTGGTCCATGGCCTGCTGAACCCGCTCTTGGGTGGCGGGGCTGACCTTGGCCGGCTCGTTGACCACACGCGACACGGTCATCGCGCTGACACCGGCGAGGCGTGCCACGTCGGCAAGCGTCGCAAGCTTGGCCGCAGACTGCTCGGTCATGGTGGCGAACCGCCCTTCCTGTCGTCCGGAGGATAGGGCACGCCCGCACTTCGCGTGTACGTGGCAGACCGCAACAGGTCTGGCCAAGATTCAATGTGAGCGCTAACATGCGGAATTGAACATGCCAGGACAGGCGAATCAGCCAGTGCTTGCGCGATCAACCTAGTGAGTTAGCAGACTTTGCAGGGCACCTGACGGAGGGGGGAACAGTGCGAGACGACGCGGTCACGATTGGCATTGATTTCGGCACCCTGTCAGGACGAGCCGTGGTCGTGGCTGTCGCCGATGGGCGCGAACTCGGCTCTGCAGTGCA
>CAIXFH010000017.1 GCA_903918645.1 uncultured Actinomycetes bacterium
GAACTTGGCGATCTCCTCGAGGAAGGTGGTCCGCGCGACGAAGAAGAAAGCCAGCCGCGGCGCGAACTCGTCAACGTCCATCCCCGTGGCAATTGCGGCCCGGACATATTCGATGCCGTTCGCCAGCGTGAACGCGATCTCCTGCGAAGGTGTCGCGCCCGCTTCAGCCATGTGATAGCCCGAGATCGAGATCGTGTTCCACTTCGGAAGTTCGACTCTGCAGTAGCTGAAGATGTCGGTGATCAGGCGCAAAGACTCAGCCGGCGGATAAATGTAGGTGCCGCGCGCGATGTATTCCTTCAGCACATCATTTTGGATTGTGCCCGTGAGTTGATCGGCAGCAACGCCCTGCTCTTCGGCAACCAACTGGTAGAGCAGAAGTAGCACCGCCGCAGGTGCATTGATGGTCATCGACGTCGACACCGTGTCGAGTGGGATGCCGCCGAAGAGAAGTCTCATGTCCTCAATGGAATCGATGGCAACACCGACCTTCCCTACCTCGCCCCGCGCCAAGTGGTGATCGGAGTCGTAACCCATCTGCGTGGGTAGGTCGAACGCAACTGAAAGACCAGTGGTACCCGCAGCGATGAGTTGGTGGTACCTCTCGTTGCTCTCCGTCGCAGTCCCAAAACCGGCGTACTGACGCATGGTCCACGGCCGACCCGTGTACATAGTCGGGTACACGCCGCGCGTGAACGGATACTCACCAGGCTCACCGAGTTGTTGCGCTGCATCCCAATCCGCAATATCTGCGGCTGTGTACACCGGCGCAATCTCAAAACCCGACTCGGTCTGTCGTTCCACAATTGCTCCGATCGGTACACATCTGACCGCCATTCGATGACTGCCACGGTAGTAGCGCGGGTGTGCGCCACTGCCCTCGGGGTCGGCTACAACGGTGGCACAGGCGCCGGACTCGAGCGCAAATAGCAGCAGCGATCCCACCCAGCCCCACTAGCATCCCCGGTGTGACCACACGCCTCCAACCCCGAGCGTGGCAGAGCGGTGCCTGCGCGTTTGGGTTCACCCTGGCGAGCATCTTGGCTTCGGGTTCGTCGAGTGCGATCGCGTCTCCCACGTCGGCCACAGCGAGGTCAACCGATGTGGTCGGCGGGCCGCTGCTCGCCAGCCCTGGAGTAGTCGTCCGACCACTGGCCGGAGCCACGAAACTGCCAACGATCGACGCCGAGTCCTGGATCTTGGTCGACATCACCACCGGCGACGTGCTCGCCGCCAAGGGCGCCCACCGGATGGCTCGGCCGGCACGCGCGCTGAAGACCTTGACCGCTATCACCCTCCTGCCGCTGCTGGACAAGAACGCCGTGCGCACCGTCACTGATCCTGAAGCACGTGCTGACGGCGGCCACGTGGGGCTGGTGGTGGGCGGCGAATACACCATCTGGGACCTCTGGCATGCCCTGTTGCTACCAAGCGCCAACGATGCGGCGGCGGCGCTCGCCGATGCCTTCGGCGGTATGTCGGCCACGGTAACTGCGATGCAGAAGACCGCCGACAACATGCAGGCCCGCGACACCACCGTGAAAAACGCTAGCGGTCTGGATGCAGACGGCCAGTTGAGCAGCGCCTACGACTTGGCCCTCATGGCTCGAGCCGCAATGGCACTCCCCGACTTCCGCGCGATCACTTCCAGGATCAGCTACGACTTCCCCGGCCTGATGCCCAAGGCAGGCCACACTCGCAGCACGTACAAGATCTACTCCCAGAATCGCTTACTCCTGCATGGTTTTCCAGGCACAGTGGGTGGGAAGACAGGCTTCACCACGCTCGCGCATCGCACATTCTGGGGAGCAGTGAAGCGGGGTGGGCACACGCTGGTCGTGGCCTTGCTCCAGATCCACCAGCCGACTCTGTCTGCGTCATCCCAATTGCTCACGTGGGGCTTTGCCAATCGCACCAAAATCAAGCCCATCGGCCATCTCGTCGATCCGCTTTCGACAGCAGAGGCGAGCGAAGCACCAAGCCCCTCGGATAGCAACGCAACTGAGCAGCAGATGGCAAGCGGCAGTCTTGCCGCGGGAAACAGCTCTGCCGACACTGCACCAGTGCTGCCGTTCGCGCTTGTAACCTCAGTCATCGGTGGTGCCATCTGGATCTACCTGCGTCGCCGACGCAGAGCAGCAAGATCTGGCTATGGCGCGGGTCGAGCCCCGGGCGCAGGACGGCAACGTCGCGATCCCAATGCGCCCAGAGATTTTTGGTAGCGCGCTGCTAGCCGAAGCTAAATGTTCGGCGCACTTGCCAGACTCCGCTGTCGGAGTGCACATACAGCGAAAACGCATCGACGGTGAACCGCGCCGAGAAATCGCTCAAACTCTCGTAGGCATGATCTAGGACTTCGTCGGGAAGATCGTGCGCCACCGTGACGTGCGGGTGATATGGATAGTCGAGGTCGCGCTCCAGCATCCCGGTTCGCACTGACTGCTCAAGCGACTCGCACCCCGAGATGCCCATCGAAAGCGCGATGAACACCACTGGAGATACCGGCCGAAAGGTTGCGGTACCGCGGAGGTGGATATCGAATTCCCTACTGCCAGTGGCGACCTCGGCAAGGTGTAGTTCGACGTCTTTGAGCTCCTCAGCTGAGACCCTGGTCGGCGGCAGC
>CAIXFH010000018.1 GCA_903918645.1 uncultured Actinomycetes bacterium
ACCGACCTCAACATCATGGTGGGCGGCGTAGGAGTCATGTGGTGCGACATCACGGCCGAAGGCGTCTCAGCGCATGCTGAGTCCGCACACGCCGCGATCAACCCAATCGACCTACTTCAGCGCCTGGTCGCGGGTCTACGCGACTGGTCCGCCGGGCTCGGCGCCCTATACCCCGACGTGATGCTCAGCGATGTTGCGAGTCCGTACAACATCAACATCGGCCAGATCCGCGCCGGCGACTGGCCATCGAGCGTGCCCGCGACGGCGACCATGCGCGTCCGTGTGGGATATCCACGCGCATGGAGCGCGCTTGACGCCGAGCGCGAGATCAGAAGCACGGTTTCCTCGATCGTCGAAGCAAACGGCTCATTCCCCCTGCCGCCTTCCGTGACCCTGAGCGGATTACGAGCCGAGGGCTACTTCCTGGATCCGTCAGACCCGCTGGTGAAGGCAGTGTCGAACGCTCATCAGGACGCCCACGGGACTCCCCCCTCAACGTTCGCCATGGGTAGCACGACCGATGCGCGCTTCTACGTCAACGACTTCGACGTTCCCGCGCTTTGCTACGGACCGTCCGCCTCGGACATCCATGGTGTCGACGAATCGGTAGACCTCGACTCCATCGTTGCCGGGGCCAAGACGTTGGCCCGGTTCATCGCCACCTGGTACGAGACGGATGCGCCAGGACGGTGATTCTTCCTGCCAACCCACTCGACATCGACCCGTTCGGCGAGCTGGATCGAAACGTCGCTGAGCCGCTCGGTGCGCGCGTCGTAACGCGCAATGTCGCCGACCAGGTAGTCGACCGTCTTGTCACAGCGGTAGCCCTCGGCGTCTACGTACCCGGTCAGCGGCTGCCCAGCGAACGTGAGTTGTCGGAGATGCTGGGTGTGTCCAGAACCGGTGTGCGAGAAGCGTTACACCGCATGGGCGAGGCTGGCTACATCCAGGTTCGGCGCGGACGTCACGGCGGATCCTTCGTTCTCTCGGGATGGGGTCCTGGGTCGGCGGAGATGATCGGCCGACATTTGCTACCCAACTGGGATCGCTTCGAAGCGCTGTTCGATGCGCGGCGCATCATCGAGCCGATGATCGCGCGGACTGCGGCTGAGCGCCGTACTCGCGCTGACGTCAAGCGAATTCGCACTGCCCTCGAGTCCTACCGCGCTGCCACCGACCGTGAGGAATCGCGTCGCGCCGACGAGCAGTTGCACCGCTCAGTCGGTGAGGCAACCCACAACCCGGTACTGCTTGGCATCTCAACCCAGATCCGCTCTCGGGTCAGCCTCAATCTCGGTGCTGAGCCCTACTCCGCCCGCGTGCGAGAGCAGGCCGCCCACCAACACGAAGAGCTCGCCGACGCGATTGACGACGGTGATGCCGAGCGCGCAGCCGCTATCGCTGCCGAACACTTCGTGCTCACCGAGAAGATGATCCGCGACCTCGTCCGCCGGGTCCGCCGCGAGGTAGGTTCGAGATGAGCCCTCGTGTGCGCTTCGTCATCCGCCGGTTGTTGCTGACAATCCCTGTCTTGCTCGCGATGAGCATCTTCGTGTTCCTGATGATCCACCTCGTACCGGGAGACCCCGTCCGGACCATGCTCGGTTTCCGGGCAAACGACGAGAACGTCGCGCAGATCCGCTCCCAGCTCGGCCTGGATCAGCCACTGATCACGCAGTACCTCAGCTGGATGTCCGGCCTACTGCATGGCGACTTCGGGATGGACTTCATCAGCAAGGCACCGCTCGGTGAGCTGCTGTCCCAACGACTCCCGGTGACCCTCGAACTCACCGTGCTTTCGATGGGGCTGGCGATCCTGGTCGGGATCCCTGGTGGCGTGATGGCCGCAACCGGATCCCGCTGGGCCAAACGCCTCACCGACGCTTACGTCGTCGCGGGAATCAGCATCCCG
>CAIXFH010000019.1 GCA_903918645.1 uncultured Actinomycetes bacterium
CTCGTCAGTTAAGTGGATGCCCGCCGGGCACCGCTGTCCGAACAAGGCAAGCGAGGTCGGCCCGTGGGCTCCGTAATCAAGAAGCGTCGCAAGCGCATGTCGAAGAAGAAGCACCGCAAGTTGCTTAAGAAGACTCGCGTTCAGCGTCGTAATAAGAAGTAGTTGCCGCGGCGGTAGTTGCCGGCTGGTAAATCAGACGTAGTGCTAACGGGCGAGGACCTCGTGGTCCTCGCCCGTTGCCATGTCCTGATGAGGCATGATCGGGCTAGGCCCAGTCAATCTCGGAGGTCACGTGTCTCGCGTCGTGCTGGTTACGGGTGTCTCTCGACACCTGGGCAGCCGCATGGCGCGGATCCTGTCCTACGATCCGCAGATCTCGCGCGTCATTGGCGTCGACGTCGTTCCCCCACGAGAGGACATCGGGGGAGTCGAGTTCATCCGGGCCGACATCCGTAATCCGGTGATCAGCAAAGTGCTTTCCTCGACTGGCGCCGACACTGTCGTGCACATGGGAGTGATCTCCACTCCGGTGCAGGCCGGTGGACGTGCGGCGATGAAAGAAATCAACGTGATGGGCACGATGCAGTTGCTTGCTGCGTGTCAGCGGGCCGAGTCCGTGCGGCACCTTGTGGTGAAGTCGACTGCGTCGATCTACGGCTCGGGGCCCAAGGATCCAGCGATGTTCACGGAAGATACGCAGCCGCGGAGCCTGCCGCAATCGGGCTGGGCTAAGGACTCTGTCGAAGTCGAATCGTATGTGCGTGCCTTCGCTCGCCGACGCCCCGACGTTGGCGTCACCACGTTGCGCTTTGCCAATTTCCTGGGCCCGAAGGCCGATACTCCGATGTCGGCATACTTCGCCTTGCCGATCGTGCCGACCGTTTTGGGGCACGACGCGCGGCTTCAGTTCATCCATGAGGACGACGGCCTTGAGGTGATCCGGCTCGCGACGGTTGATGGACACGTCGGCACATTGAACGTCGCAGGGGATGGAGTGCTGATGTTGTCGCAGGCCATTCGCCTAGCGGGTAAGGCCTCGATCGCCGTTCCGGGACCGATGGTTGGCCTTGTCGGTGGTTGGGTCCGCCAGTCGGGAATATCGGACTTCTCCGCCGAACAGATTCGTTTTCTCACCTATGGCCGGGTTCTTGACACCACGCGCCTGCACGAACGGCTCGGCTTCACTCCGCGGTTCACGACGGCCGAGGCCTTCGCCGACTTCGTACAACACCGCGGCTTGCACTACGCGATCTCGGCCGAGCGAGTCGAGTCGATCGAGCGTGGCCTCGCGCGTGCATTGGGCACAGCTACCAAGGTCGAGGCTCAGATCGCCTCCACACTTCGGGTGGCTGACCATGCCTGACGCGACCATCTTGCCCTTCAGCGACGACGGTAGCCGGGCACGGCGTTCACTCAGTTCCGTCCCGATGCCGGAGGCGACTCCGGCGCCCGATCCCGCTGACTATGTCGAGCCTGATTTCGAAGCACTGAGCCAAGGACAGCCGACGGGCAGTGGTGCCCTCGCGCAGGTCAATGACGTTGTCGCTGACTGGCTGGACTTCTTGCGCCGACGCGTCACCGGCGACTACGTCGTCGATGACTTCGGCTTCGACGCCGAACTCACCGATCGTGTGCTGCTCGGGGCCATGCGTCCGGTCTATGACTCGTGGTTTCGGGTGGAGGCCCGCGGTTTGGAGAACGTGCCTGCCGAGGGTGGTGCGCTCATCGTCGCGAATCACTCGGGCACGATCGCCTTTGACGCTCTGATGACCCAACTTGCGCTGCACGATCATCACCCAGCACACCGAAACTTGCGCATGCTCGGCGCCGACCTCGTTTTCCAGACGCCATTTTTGGGAGAGTTCGCTCGTAAGGCCGGACACACCCTCGCGTGCAATCCGGACGCGGAGCGGTTACTAGCCGATGGCGAACTCGTTGGAGTCTGGCCCGAAGGATTCAAGGGCATTGGGAAGCCGTTCCGAGAGCGCTACAAATTGCAGCGATTTGGTAGGGGCGGCTTTGTTGGCACGGCACTGCGAACTCGTACGCCGATCATCCCCGTGTCGATCGTTGGAGCCGAAGAGACCTATCCCAATCTCGGCAATATCAAGCCGCTGGCCAGGTTGTTCAACCTTCCCTACTTTCCGGTTACGCCGATCTTCCCTTGGCTCGGACCTCTCGGGCTCATTCCGCTACCGAGTAAATGGATCATCGAGTTCGGCGAGCCGATCCACACCGACGAGTACGCACCCGGCTCGGCGGATGACCCAATGCTCGTTTTCAACCTGTCAGATCAGGTGCGCGAGAGCATCCAGCAGAACCTGTATCGGATCCTCACCGAGCGCGATTCGGTCTGGAAGTAGTAGTCGCGAGACGGACTTCGCGAGGAAGACTTCGCGAGGAAGAATTTGCGAGGCAGTGTTCTCCTAGGGCTTGCGGGCGAGCGGTTCGATCAACGTCCAGCCGTCGCGGCGCACGCGTGCTGCCCCGATGCCAACTCCGACGCCAATGCCCAGGCCAGCTGCGGCTGCCAGCGCAGCTGGGATGTAGTAGTGCGTATTGAGGCGAGCCCGTCGGTAGTCGTGGATCTCCCAGCCGACAGCTCGAGCGTGCTTGCGTAGGGTCGAATCGGGGTTGACGGCTACCGCGCGTCCGACTACCGACAGCATGGGAACGTCGTTGGCTGAATCCGAATATGCCGTGCAGCGCACTAGATCTAGGCCTTCGCGGTCAGCCAGGGCGCGCACGGCCTCGGCCTTGGCCTTGCCGTGCAGTGGAGCGCCGATGAGCCGGCCGGTGTAGCTGCCGTTCTCGATCTCGCTGACTGTGCCGAGGGCTCCGGTGAGCCCGAGCCGGCGTGCGATCAACGTGGCCAACTCGACTGGAGTAGCGGTGACGAGCCAGACCCGCTGACCACGATCGAGATGTCCCTGCGCTAGTGCCAACGTTCCTGGCCAGAGTTTGCGCGACATCAGTTCGTCGAAGATTTCCTCACCGAGGTCAAGGACTTCCTTCACGGCTTTGCCTTTGACGAAGGCAAGCGCTGCCTCGGTGGCCGAGGTCATGTCGGCAAGATCCTCGGATCCGCCCATCACGAACTTCGCTTGTTTGAACGCGAAGTCGGCCACCTCGCCAGCGGTGAAGAACTTTCGTCTGGCCAAACCGCGAGCCAGGTGGAAGATGCTCGCACCTCGCATCACGGTGTTATCGACGTCGAAGAACGCCGCGCCGGTGAGGTCAGGCTCGACGAGCTGCGGCGGGCTGACTTCCGCGGCAGCCGCAGATGCCTCGCCCGCGACCTGCGATGCGCGCAACAGTCCGGCATGTTGCTGCTGGGGGTCGCGCGCGGCGTTCATGGTGTTGAGCGTACTCAGTCCCGCTGTGCCACGATCTGTCTGTGACCCTTCCCTCACCCGCGGGAGTGGCTTATTTGTGGGGGGATCAGACATGAGCGGTGCGCGAATCACGTTGGTGGGCAAGCCTGATTGTCACTTGTGCGCTGATGCTCGCGAGGCGATCGCGGCCATCTGCGCCGAGACGGGCGAGGAGTTCGTCGAGGTGTCAGTTCTTGATGATCCTGAGCTGGCTGATCGCTACTGGGAGTACATCCCAGTGATCTTGGTCGATGGTGTGCAGCACGATTACTACCGAGTGGACCCGCGTCGGCTACGGCAGGCACTCGCGATCCCGGCACCGACTACCCCAACTCTCTAGTGCGCTATTCGCTAGGCACCCTGCGCCGTCTAGGCTGAGGGGTAGGTTACGGTCGCGTAACCACGTGGGAGGAGCCCTGCATGACCGCCATCGACGACCTTGCCGTGAATGCGGATCTGGTTCTTGATCTTGAGCCGGTTGCCGCTGCGGAACTCGAGCGACACCTAAGCATCGCCAAGGAGTGGTTCCCGCACGAGTACGTGCCGTGGGGCCAAGGCACCAACTTCGACGGGATCTACGAGGGCACCGAGTGGGACGTCGAGCAGTCGCCGGTCGATGGCGTCGCGCGCACCGCCCTCGTCGTCAACCTGCTCACCGAGGACAACCTGCCCAGCTACCACCGCGCATTGTCTGATGTGGTCGGCCGAGACAGCGCCTGGGGTGAATGGATTCATCGCTGGACCGCCGAAGAGGCCAGGCATGGGATTGCGATGCGCGACTACATGGTGGTCACGCGCGCGGTTGACCCAGTAGCCCTTGAGCGTGAGCGCATGGATCACATGAGCCGCGGCTTCGACTCGGCTAACGCGACCCATGTGCTGATGTCGATGGGTTACGTCTCATTCCAGGAACTCGCCACCCGTATCTCCCACCGCAACACGGGTTTGCATTCCAAGGATGAGGGCCTCAACAGACTCCTCGCTCGCATCGCCGCTGACGAGAACCTGCACATGCTCTTCTATCGCAACGTGATGTCTGCCGCCTTCGATCTCGCACCCGATGCTGCGATGGTGGCCGTCGCAAATATCGCTGAGGACTTCGCGATGCCGGGCAATGAGGTCGAGGGCTTCACTCGTCGCTCGGTCGCTATTGCACTGGCCGGGATCTACGACCTACGGATCCATCACGACGAGGTTATGTCTCCGGTCCTGCGGGCTTGGAATGTCTGGGATCGCACTGACTTCGGCCCAGTAGGCGAGCAGGCTCGCGATCGACTGGCAGCCTTCATGTCCGACCTTGATGCTTCCGCAACGCGGTTCGAGGATAAGCGCGCCGCTCGCGCGGCTCGGGTCGCCGCCGCGGAGTAATCGGTGACGTAGCCAGCGGCATCCGCGGGTCAAACTCGCGAGCCGTGGTTGGGTTTTGCGCTGGCCGCCGCGTCCGCAAGACCCAAGCGTGGTCGGCTTCTGGTGCTAACTGCTGCAGCGCAGCCACCAAAAATGGCTTCTTTACACAGGTTTCGGCAGCGCGTCAACTTGCTCGCCAGGTTTGTGCTCGGCTGACACCGGGGGTCCAAACATGTGACGAGCGTCACAGCAAAGTCTGTCCGGAATGTGGACCGCAGGTCACTTTGGACTTTGTGCGTTCGTTCACAACTACCTACCCTGGCAAGTCTTAGCCACTCTTACACCGGGGTTGATTTCAGTGCCGCTCTCACGCGCGAACGACGTGACGCGGCGCGGTATCCCCGAAGCGACAGTGGCCCGGCTGCCGATCTATCACCGTGTGCTCACGCAGTTGGTCGAGGCTGGCATCGCGACGGTGTCAAGCGAGGAGTTGGCCGCGGCCTCAGGCGTCACCAGCGCCAAGCTGCGCAAGGACCTCTCGCATCTGGGTTCGTATGGCACACGTGGGGTCGGCTACGACACGACCTACCTCGTCTTCCAGATCGCCCGCGAGTTAGGTCTCACCCTGGACTGGCCCGTTGTCATCGTCGGCATCGGCAACCTTGGCCATGCGCTGGCTAACTACGGCGGTTTCGCCTCGCGCGGTTTCCGTGTCGTGGGTCTGCTCGATGCCGATCCCACTCGGGTGGGCGAGAAGATCGCGGCCGGTCGTGACGGCGAAACTGTCGAAGTTCGCGCGATGAATGACTTAGAAACTGTTGTGATCGAAGGTGGCGCTGTCATCGGGGTCATCGCGACCCCAGCAGGTGCGGCACAGGGCGTTTGCGATCGTCTCGTCGCGGCCGGCGTCACGAGCATCTTGAACTTTGCACCTGCGGTGCTCACCACGTCCGCAGGGGTTGACGTACGCAAGGTCGACCTCGCTACCGAACTGCAGATCCTGGCCTTCCACGAGCAGCGCAAGCACGCAGATCGTCAGGTGCGCGCATGACTTTGCTAGTCGTAGGTGTGAGCCACCGCACCGCTCCGGTCTCGCTTCTTGACCGCATCGCCTTGGTTGAAAGCTCTGCCGAGCGGCTCCAACTTGATCTCTATGCATCCCCACACGTCGCTGAAGCCATGGTGCTGGCCACCTGTAACCGCGTGGAGATCTACGCCGAGGTCAGCAAGTTCCATGGCGCCGTAGTCGATGTCACCGAGACTTTGGCCAAGGTCACCGGAGTTGCGCGCGAGGAAATCACGCCGCACCTTTACGTACGCTACGAGGACCGCGCGGCCCATCACTTGTTCTCGGTGGCGTCCGGGCTCGATTCGATGGTGGTAGGCGAACAGCAGATTCTCGGGCAGGTCCGAAACTCCCTGCGCCTTGCCCAAGAGACAGCCACTATCGGGCGCAGCCTCAATGACCTCGCGCAGACCGCCCTGCGGGTTGGCAAGCGAGTGCAGAACGACACCGGCATCGATCGGGCCGGGCTCTCGATCGCAAGCGTGGCCCTGGACCTCGCGGCCGGAAGTTTCGACGGGTCTCTTGCTGGACGCCGCGCAGTCGTCATCGGCGCTGGCGCGATGAGTTCGCTGGCCGCCACCTTGCTTGCACGTGCTGGCGCCGACATCGTCGTGGCCAACCGCACCCTGGAAAACGCGCAGCGACTAGCCGAGCAACTCGCGGGCCGTGCCGTGCCACTGTCCGCACTTGCCGACGAGCTCGCTCAGGCGGACCTCGTTGTCACGTGCACTGGGGCCACCGGCCTAGTCGTGACCACCGAATCTCTCGCCCTCGCGCGCATGGGTACCGACCGCCCGCTCGTCGTGGTCGATTTGGCCCTGCCGCACGACACCGAGGAATCCATCGCCGATCTGCCCGGTGTCTCGCGGATTGATCTCGCCTCACTCATTGACCTGCCGGGTGCGCGGGCGTCAGAGGCATCGGTCGAACTCGCCCGGTCTATCGTCAACGACGAGGTTCGCACCTACCTGGCATCGATCGCAGCGCAGCGGGTCGAGCCCATCGTCGTATCACTTCGGGCGCGCGCCGACGAAGTTGTCGACGCTGAGATCGCCCGACTCCGACTCCGCTTGCCCGCACTTGACGACGAGGCAGCGCAGGAGATGGCTCGGGCGCTGCGCCGTGCGGTGTCAACCTTGCTGCACACGCCTACCGTCCGGATGAAGGAACTCGCTGGCGATCCCGATGGCACGCGTTACGCCGCCGCACTGCATCGTCTGTTTGACCTTGATCCGGCGGCGATTGCCGAGCTCACCACCACCGCCGAACTTGCCACGGACATGCCTAACAATGCCCTCGATGAAGATGCCAGTTATGACGAAATGCTGCGAGGCCTGTCATGACTGTCGTCCGGATCGCTACTCGCGCAAGCAAACTCGCGCGCATGCAGTCTCAACAAGTGGCTGATTCACTTGCCGTACGCCTTGGCCAGCCCGTGCACCTTGTCGAGATCACAACTGCGGGCGATGCAGATCAGCTCACCCCCTTGGCTGACATGGGTGGGGTCGGGGTGTTCGTCGCGGCAGTTCGCGAGGCTGTGATCCGCGGCGAGGCTGACCTCGCAGTGCACTCGCTCAAAGACCTGCCCACTGCCGCTGCGCCCGGACTCCAGATCGCGGCGATTCCGCTTCGTGAGGATCCGTGGGACGTCCTGGTTGCTCGAGATGGCCATACTTTGGCGACGCTGCCCCACGGCGCGCGCGTGGGCACGGGATCGCCGCGTCGAGCCGCACAACTGCTCGCGTTGCGGCCCGATCTTGACGTGGTCGGTATCCGGGGCAACGTCGACACCCGGTTGCGCAAGGTCACCGATGGTGAAGTCGACGCCGTGGTGCTGGCCCACGCGGGTCTGGCTCGACTCGGTCGCCTCGACTCAGTCACCGAGGTACTCGACCCCGATCACATGCTGCCCGCTCCCGGTCAGGGGGCTCTGGCGGTTGAGTGTCGCGACGTTGACGTTGACGCCGCTCTGCTCGACGCTTTGAGCGATCTCGACGATCCGGCAACTCGGGTCGCCGTCACCGCCGAGCGTGCTCTGCTCGCTGGCCTCGAAGCCGGTTGCTCGGCACCAGTTGGTGCCTACGCGACCGTTTCGGGTATTGGCAGCGAGATTCTCGTGCACCTCACTGGTTCGGTCGTCAGTGCTGACGGCCGAATCCAGGTACGCA
>CAIXFH010000020.1 GCA_903918645.1 uncultured Actinomycetes bacterium
CCACACGCGACGGCCGCAATGCGGCCGTGAGCGGAGGGCGAGAGACCCGTCGCTGCGCTCCTCCCGAACCTGAGCACCACACGCGACGGCCGCAATGCGGCCGTGAGCGGAGGGCGAGAGATTCGAACTCTCGGTTGGGGGTTACCCAACAGCGGTTTTCAAGACCGCCGCACTAGGCCACTATGCGAGCCCTCCAGAGCGCATCCACAGATGCGATCGGCCGTAAGTCTCCCACGAATTCCCGCAGAGATCCCAGCGGCATCCGGTCACACCCATATCCAGCGCAGTAGTACCGGTCCAACGTAAGAACTCTCAGCCTGCTGACTCCATCGTTGGCTTCTCACGCTCAGCCCACGCTCCATAGCGATCGGCCAGTGGCGGGGCCGATACTCCATGGACGATCACACTCAACAAGACGGTCACACCAATAACTCCCAGCACATCGGCGCCCGGAAGCTGATCGCCAAAATCCTCATAAGCGATGAGTGCGAACACCACCGATGCAAGGCCGCGCGGACCAAACCAGGCTATGAAGAATTTCGTCGGTTGTCGCAGACCAGAACCCAAGAGCGAGAACCAAATCGGCCCTACTCGCAGAATGGACAACGCCAGCACTGCGAAAAGCATTGTCTGCCAAGTGAGGAAGCGGTTGAGCTGGCTCACGAAAATCATGCCGAAAAGCACCCAGACCGCGAATCCAAACAAGGTCTTGAGTTCCTCTGTGGTCTTGATGTCATGATCGAGTTGAGGACCAGCGGCACCTGCGAACGCAGTGCCTGCGATGTATGCGGCGATGAAACCGTTGACATGTAATGCCTCGGCCCCGAAGAACATCAAGATTGGGATGACAGCAACACCGATCTGAGCCGCTGTCGGGTCAGCCCAGTTACGGGCTTCCGCCGCCCGCAGCAAGCGGCCGAAGAGATATCCACCAGCGATCCCTACTACGGCACCACCGAGGATCTCCCAGCCGGCTTGGATCAGCGCACCAGAAACCGTCGGTGAACCCGATCCGGTTAGTGAACCGGAATCCGCCGCGGCCGCAGCCAACGCGAAGAACACAACCGGAGTTCCGAGCCCATCGTTGAGCCCGCTTTCCCCATTGAGAAGCCGTCGGACCCTGGCTGGCACAACGGGGTTGAGGATGGTCGGTGCGCCGAGGCCTGCATCGGTGGGTGCCAACGCCGCTGCAATGAACAGTGCGAAGTACACCCCAACCTCAGGGAACAGCAGACGCGCCACGACATAGCCCAACGCCATCGCGATGGGTAGTGAGATGAACAGCATCCGACCCAGGATCTTCCAGTCCCGGAGCAGTTCGCGTGGATGCGCTTGTGCCGCGTCGTGAAACAACACCAGGGCAAGACTCGCTTCGGCAAGCATCTTTACTGTGCCGCTAGGAAGAGGTGTTGTGACGGCCAAACCGATGACAGCACCGGCAGCAGTGAAGAGCAGCGGCGGGCTTAGGTAGAACTTCTGCGCGCGGCCGGAGATCAGCGTGTACGCCATGACGAGGATGGCGAACACGGCGATCGCGATAACCGTCATGCACACCTTCCAGATCCGATTGATGGCTGACGACCTGACCACTTCGGTCATCGCGCAGCCTGTACTCGAGACTTGTGCGCGCAGTTTATGCGTGCAACTTGTGCGCGCAGTTTATGCGTGCAACTTGCGTGCGCAGTTTGTCACGACAGCAAGCTGGTTAGTCGAATTGGGCGAACCGGCCTAGAGCCCCATCGGCAAAGTCAGATAGGCGAAGAGCAGAAAGCGGACGCAGCGACCGATGAAGACAGCTGGTAGGAAGATCTTCAGCGGCACGCGCAGCGTGCCAGCCGCCAAGCCCGCCATGTCAAAAATCGGATTGGGTGGCGCCGAGAAAATCAGCAGGAAGATGAACGAACGCGCCGGAGTTCGCATCTGCTCAGTAGTCCAACGCACCGCACGAGATTCACCGATCACTTGCCGGCCCGCACGGCCCGCCGCGTATCCACTGAGTTCGCCTAGCACCGAGCCGGCAGCAGCCAAAATCGCAGCCAACCACGGCAGCGACGCCTTCCCCAGGATCGCCAGCATGATGCCGTTGTATGGGATCGGGATGAGCACAGTGACGTTGGCGAAGAACGCCAACAAGAACGCACCGGGGTAGATGAAGTTAACGAGCCCATGCAGCCAGTCGGTAACAGCCGGTCTAGTCAATACCCAGTAGGCCGCGTAGTTGATGACCAGCATGCCGCTGATCGCTGCGACGGCGAGCAGGATTCGGCGTCGTCGTCCTGCTGATCCGGTCGGTGCATCATCGGCTACATAATCGGCTCCGCTCTGCTCGCTCACGTCTGGTTCGCTGACTCCGAGCTCGGGCCCTGATCCTCGACCGGCTGATCCTCGACCGGCTCGGCATCCGCAGACTCGGCATCCGCAGACTCGGCATCCGCAGGCTCGGCATCCGCGGGCTCGGCATCCGCGGGCTCGGCATCCGCGGGCTCGGCGCCGACCGGCTGATCCGGCGTAGCATCCACGGACTCAGCGTCAAACTCCAAAACTTCCACCGGACGGAACGCGGTCCACAGCACCCAAAGTCCAAATGGGACAAGCACTAGGCACATGTACTGGGCCCCAGTAAGCCCGAGGACACGTTCGTCATGCGTACGCACAATGTCAGTGAGGAACCGCAGGACTCCGTAGGAGATCAAGAACACCGCGCTCATCACGCCCGGCCGAGCACCCCGGCGGTCAAGCCACCAGAGCACAGCGATCACCGGGATCAACCACAGGACCTCGTAGATCGCAGCGTTGTTGTAGGTCTCGCCGATGACAAGGGGGCCTTCGACAGTGATGCCGCCGAGGTAATGCATGCCCAAGAAAAAGTCGGTCGGGCCACCCAAGTGCTCGCCCACCGAGATGCAGCCGAAGCGCCCAATGCACTGTCCGATCGCCAGGCCGAAAATCGCGCCGTCCAACAGCGACCAACGCTGGGTGCGCTGCCAGGACCGCGTGACGATCGGGGCAATGAGCACCGCGGTGATGAGTCCGCCACTGAATTGCAGGCCGCCCTTCCACACCGCGATGACATCAAGTGGCGAACCGAGTTCATGCACGTGAGTGGCCGCCCACAGCAGCCGGGCACCTACGAGCCCTGACACCACGAGGATGAAGCCCACACGTTCGGTATCGCGTCGCGGAATCCCGAAGCGTTCGTTGCGACGCGAGGCCACACTGATGCCGATCAAAATACCTACGGCCACAAACAACCCGAACGTGCGCAGGTTAAGCGGCCCAAGGGAAATTATCGGAAACGAGTGATACGGGATACCCGTGGCCAGCAGGGAGGGACTGGCAAGCAAACTCATGCGAACAGAGTAAGCGCGGCGCCCGCCGACCGACAAAGCAGCACTCGACTCACCCCCACCTCGTGCCAACAGCGGGTCTTGGCCCAACGTCGATCCGGGTCGATTACTGCCGACAGATCAGTCAAGCCAGGAATCAAGCGGAGCGGCCTTGCCGTAAAGCCAGCCTTGGCCATGTGTCCAACCCATGGCACGAAGGAATGCAGCTTGCACGGGTGTCTCGATCCCCTCAGCGATGCCTTCGAGTCCGATGGCGCGGGTCAAGCCCGCGAGGCCCTCAGCCAGCGCATAGCCAGAACTAGATAGCTCATTGCCCGTCGATGTTTCGGTCAGGCTAGAAACAAAGGAGCGATCGAGTTTGAGACCGGAGACTGGCAAGTCGCGCAGCAGCGAGATGGAGGAGTAGCCCGTACCGAAGTCATCGACATGGATTCCTACACCTAAATCACGCAAGCGAGACAGGTCACTGCTCAGGTCGCGGCGGATCGACATGACTGCGGTCTCAGTGAGCTCCAGGATCAATCGGCCTGGATCGATCCCGGAGTCAGCGATGAGATCCAGGGTGGCGCCCAGCCACTCATCCTGCCCCAACTCAACCGCCGAAACATTGACGGCGAACGTCTCCGCAAGTTGAGGGTGAGCGGCAATATCGGCGCAGACCTTGCCGAGCACTGCTCGGCCGATACGGGTAATCAGCATGGTGTCTTCGGCGACAGCAAGGAAGGATGCCGGCTCCAAGATGCCGCGCTCTGGATGATTCCAGCGAACTAGTGCCTCAAAGCCAACCCGCTCACCATCTGCGAGTCGGTGCACCGGCTGGTAGTAGATTTCAAACTCGTCGGCGTCTAGCGCCTCCCGAAGTTCACCTTCGACGATCAGCCGGGCAAGTGATGCTTCGGCCATGCTCAGGTCAAAAACCTTCCAGCGCGACTTCCCACTGCGCTTGGCCTCCGACAATGCGACGTCCGCATCTTGCAGCAATGACGCCGGTGTCGAGCCACGGCGTGACAGCGCTGCGCCGATGGAGGTCGACATCACTACTCGACGCCCGAGCACCATGAAATCGGCTCGAAGCGACTCGGTAATGCGACTCGCGAAATGTTGTAGCGACTCTTCATCTGCCGGACCTGGAATCACCACGAGGAACTCATCACCACCGAAGCGACCAACGATGGCGTCCTCTTGCACTTCTTCCCTCAGCCGGCGAGCGACCGCGCTGAGCAGGGCATCACCGGCAGCGTGACCCAGTGATTCATTGATCAACTTGAAGTTGTCAAGGTCAGCGAAGAGCACACCAACGCGAGCACCGTCGATGAGTTGACGCGACAGCGCCTTCTGCAATTCATGCAGGACGGTGGTCCGATTCGACAGCGAGGTCAATGGATCTTGCGAGGCCAATTCGTGCAAGCGCCGCCGCGCCGTGGTCTGCTCGGTGATGTCGATGATTTGCTTGGTGAACAACACCACTACGCCGTCATCGTCGCGAGCCGCAGCCACCGTGAGGTCGCCATACCGCATGGTGCCGTCAGGATGCGCATAACGCTGGGGGCGGCGGAAGGAGTCGAGTTCTCCGCGCTGCATTCGATCCAGGAGCTCCATCTCGGCTTCTAGGTCATCTGGGTGTGTGACAAGTCCCCAGTCAGCCTCGATGAGGTCACTCTCACTACGTCCCAAGAACTCGCACAGAGCCTCGTTGACGTGCATCGTGTTGAGTTCGGAATTGAGCAGCGCCATTCCAACGCCAGCGTGCTCCATGGCGGATCGATACCGGCGCTCGGACATGATCAGGGCGCGACGAGAAAGTACCTGCTCATGAATGTCATGCAGCCCAACCATGAACCCGCCAGCGGGATCACCCTGCCGTGACATCGGCCGAGCGCGACCAGCGAACCAGCGCTCTACCCCGTCGCGACTGATCAGCAACATTTCCTGATTCACCGTTTGACCGGCCTGCAGGAGGTCGCGGTTCGTTCCCACCCAACTGAGGTCTTGGTTGGGCGAAAGGATCGATGAGGCTGGCTGATCCGTCAATTCAGCAGGGTCCCAGCCAAGCCATCCGGTCACCGATGGCGAGATCCATTCGATGAGCAGACCGTTGGTCTGATAAACGATGTCTGATGAGTTCTCGGCAAGTAGGCGGTAAAGATCCTCGCTCGACAGCGGATTCGACGCAACCGAATCACGGATGACGGGAACGGCGATAGGACGTGAATCAATCGTTATCGCAAACACCCCCTAGCGGAAAAATACAACTCAGTGCAACAACTCGGTTGCGCCTAGCGACGATGGTGCCCTGTTGTAAGCCCGAGCGCGAGCACTCTTGGCGATAAAGTTCGGCCATCTGGGTGCCGCTTGAGCAGTTCTTGCGCAAGTGAGGCGCAAATCTCACGCCTCACGCTCAAACCGATGCGATCGCATCCACCTGCCCAATCACAACAATCGGGCACGAACCTTTACCCTTCGAGGCATGCGACTCACCCGTGACGACCTGCTCCTCGCCGCACAAGGACGCGCGGCCCGACTCGCGGTCAACCTGCCTGGTGTGCCGTCTGGCCGCGCTGGCCGCACTCTGGTCGACGGCCAAGGCGTCGACCGTCAGGTGGCTACTCTCATTGCAGTCGAAGCCAAACTGCAAAGGCCGGGCAAGATCCTCTCACTCGATGAGCAGCGCGAATCGTTTCGCTCCAGCGCCAAAATCGCCGCAGGTACCCCGATCAAAGTCGGCCCAATCCGCGATCTCACCGTGACAGGTGCCGCTGGCCACCTCAAGGCCAGGCACTACACCCCGCCCACACTGGGTATTGGCCGTCCGCTCCTTGTGTTCTTCCACGGCGGAGGCTGGGTCAAGGGCGATCTCGACAGCCACGATCAGCCGTGCCGCTTGCTGGCGCGCTACGCCGATATGCACGTGCTCTCCATCGACTACCGCCTCGCACCCGAACACGTCTTTCCGGCGGCAGTCGAGGACGCCATTGCCGCTTTCGCCTGGGCGGTCAGCCATGCCGAAACGCTGGGGGCTGATCCCACTCGAGTCGTAGTGGGCGGAGACAGCGCTGGCGGCAATCTCGCCGCCGTGGTCGCCCACTCAACCCGCGACTCTGGGGCTGCGCAGCCAGCAGCTCAGTTGCTCATCTACGCCGGTACCCACGTGCATTGCAAACGAACATCACGCGCGATGTTCGACGACGGCTTCTTCCTCGACGGTGCAGATATCGACTGGTACTGGGATCGATACTCGGACGACTCGACCCACCCAGAGGACCCGCGACACTCACCGCTACTTGCGGGCGACTTCCGTGGCTTAGCCCCCGCGGTAGTGGCCACGGCTGCGTTCGATCCGCTGCGCGATCAAGGGGAGGCCTACGCGGCTAAGTTGCGCGCGGCCGGAGTTCCGGTAGCCGTGCGGCGCGCCCAGGGTCAAGTGCACGGCTACTTCAGCATGACCGGCCTCATCGACAGCGCATGGGACGAATCTGTGGCTCTTGCTGGTGCCTTTGCCGCGTTGGTCGACGCAACCAGCCCGCCGCAGGGACCAAGCTCCGGTTAGGAAGTTGGGCCAGGAAGTTGAACTGAGAACTCGGGCTAGGAAGTCGAGCTAGGAAGTTGAACGGGGAAGAACGAGCGAGGCTCGGTGCTCCTCGTCATGGGCGAGTTGAGCAAAGACCAGCCCGGCAACGTCGATTTCCCCGAAGGTGTCGTGCTGCGCTGTGGCCGCCCACTCCTGTGGCGTGAGATCACGTAAGCGCATGAGCATGGCGATCCGGGTGGCCATCGCTCGGGCGCCAGCATCATCGATCAACACCTCGCGGTAGCGCTCGAGGGTGCCGGTCGTGTCGGGTTCCCACCACTGAAAACGTGGAGCCTCCTGGTGAGCCGCGTGGGCAGCGACCATCAGCTCGAGCCTGGGCAGCCACACAGTCTCATCAACATCGGCGATGTGGCTGAGCACCACTGCCGCGGGCCACAACTCCGAGTCAGGTTGCGCAGCCCTCGCTGAATCGATGAGCCGATCGATGCTCATGACCAGTTCGACCATGAGCACGGACGTCGGATTCGCCATGAGGATGAGCGTAGATCCTGGCGCTCACTAGGTCACACTGTGGGCAAATGGTTGGGCGAGCGACCAAGACCTAGGACAACCGCAGAACTGCCCAAGAGCTTAGGAGTCCGGATGTCCAGCGACCGAGCGGTAGGCGACCGAGCGGTAGGCGGCCGAGCAGAAGTCAGCCGAGCAGTAGTCATAGTGTCCGGCGGCGCTTCTATCAGTCCTTTCACTACACCCTCCGAAGCGGCCCGAACAGGCTTCGCCGCGGGCAGCACCGATACTGCGCTGCGCGAACATCTCCTCACTGCTGGGTATCGCGTGTTCACCTCCCCCGCCGCGCTTGGAGCCGGACCAGCCGAACGCGATGAGGGATTTGCCGGGTTCGACGATGTGCCGCTTCTTCTCCCAGCTGCACTCACAGTCAACGCTGCCGGGTCAATCCAGGATGCGGGCGCCAGCCTTGCCGCTTTCCTCACTCACCTAGCACGTGAGTACGACGTTGCCACCGTCGACCTAGTCGGCCATTCGATGGGTGGCCTGTTCTCCCGCGCTGCGCTCCCGGTGCTACGCGAGAACGGTTCGCCTGTGCAGATCGCCTCCCTCACGACAATCGGAACACCATGGGAAGGCGCGTTCTCGGCGGACTTCGCACTTGGTGACCTTGCCTTCGAAGCAGCCTTGGACTCGATCCCTACTCAGACCTCGATGCGCGAGTTCGCACTGCTGGCCGAGGTGTCGTCTGAGGGGGCGAGCCAGGAGGTCACTCGACGCTATCTCGCTGGAGAAGCTGGGTGGAACGAACGGCAACGCGGAGTTCTCGACGACCTGCCCGTGGTGCTCATCGCGGGCGACTACTTCAGCGACGACGATGGTCAGCCCGAGATCTGGCCACACGACGGCCTCGTCTCGCGCCACAGCGCATTGGCACTGGGTGTTTCGCCCGAAGTCTTGCCACCGCATGGCGCTCATACCTTTCCCGACGTACACAGCATCTACTTCACCGATCGCCTCGGCCTGCCGATGGAACGCGCACTCACCTGGGATCCCGACGTGTTGGCAACTGTCGTCGGCGCCCTTGAGATGGCGCGGAGCTAACAAGGCGTTCGCACCACCCACGTCAATCGACTTACTGCCGCATCGCACTAGCGATAGCGTCACAGGCATGGGAGTGGGTAACGGCACTAGTGCCGGCATCGGCATCGCCGTCATCGTGGTCGCGGGTGGCCGAAGCACTCGGTTCGACGGCGACAAGTTGGTGACGCAAGTCCATGGATCGCCACTGCGTCAGCACGCTATCGATGCCGCGTTACGACTCACCGACAACGTCGTCGTTGTCGGACCGTCTGATCCCAGTGTCGCGGTGCGAATGGTGCGTGAGGACCCCGAGTTCGGCGGACCATTCGCGGCGGTCGCTGCCGGCGTGAGCGCGTTGGATCTCGCACCTGATGACATCGTCATCGTCTTGGCCGCCGATTTGGTCGACCCCGGGCCAGCGCTGCCGGCATTGATCGATGCGCTCGCCAACCACGGGCCAAACATCGATGCCGCAGTGCTCGTCGACTCGGGCCACCACCGGCAGCCGCTGCTCTCTGCTTTCCGAGCCGCCCCGCTACAAGCCTTGCTCGCCGCTACCGATCCTGTCGGCAGACCCGCGAACCAACTCTTCGATGGTCTGCACGTGATCGAGGTGTCGGATCAAGGTGGCTGGGCGCGCGATATCGACACCGCAGGCGACCTTGCCGACGAGATCGCCAGACCGCCACAAAACCCCTGAGTTCAGTCATCGTTCTCGCCCGCCCGGCGGGTCGATCGCTCACCCTCGGTCGAACGGCGCGACACTGAAGTCATGACCCGGGAAGAACTCAGTTGGAGCCGTGCGCGACGAGCTGCCCGAGACTGCGCGCAGCCTCTGCCCGTCGTGGAAGCAGGCCTCGCTGATGCTGTTGGCTCAGTGCTCGCCCGAACACTGGTCGCCGAAACTCCACTGCCTGCCTTCGACGTTGCAGCGATGGATGGCTACACCGTGGCTGGGCCGGGCCCATGGCTGGTCGTGGGTGATCTGCGCGCTGGACAAACCAGCGATCGACTCGCTGACGGTACGGCGCTACGCGTCGCTACCGGCGCTGCCTTACCGGCCGGAGCCGACGCAGTGCTACGCCGCGAACGCGCACTCGTCCTGGACGATAACGACGGCGAACGTCTCTACGTCGGTGATCCGGCAAGTGGCCGCACGGCACCGCACCCCGGTTACGTCGAGCTCGGTAAGGACATCCGGATACGCGGTCAAGAGTGTGCCGAGGGCGACCTCCTACTCGCTGCGGGAGGCGTGGTTACCCCTGCCGTTGCGGGGATGGCCGCCGCCGCAGGCTATGACTTCCTATCGATAGTCCGTCCGCCCAACGTCTCGTTGCTGATCCTCGGCGACGAACTCCTCGACCGCGGCACATCTCGCGATGGACGGGTGCGCGATGCACTCGGACCCATGTTGCCCGGCTGGGTCGCCTGGGCGGGTGGGCGTGCGTTCCCACCAGTTCGCGTTCCCGATGAAATCGATGCACTCGTCAGCCAGATCGACGATGCCAATGCCGACGTCATCATCACCACTGGCTCGACTGCTGCTGGCCCAGCCGACCACTTGCACGCAGCTCTTGATCTGTTGGGCGCCAAGTGGATTGTCGATGGTGTGCACGTGCGGCCCGGGCACCCGATGTGCCTGGTGACCTTGCCCGATGGACGCCATGTAGTGGGGCTCCCGGGTAATCCGCTTGCTGCAATCTCAGCTGTGCTCACCCTCGCGGTGCCTTTATTCGCGGCAATGCGCGGTGAAGCAGGCGCCGACGAGGCTCGCATCGAGCAGGCACTACTCGACGCCGACGTCACACCACACCCCGACGCAACGCGGTTACTCCCGGTGCGCCGTCAACGCGGTGACCTCGTCGTCACGGCTACACCCACCCTGCATGCAGGTCCGGCGATGCTGCGCGGCCTGACACTTGCCGACGGCATGGCCGTGATCCCCCCCGGCGGCGGCGCTCGCGGCTCGCTCATCGACGTCCTGCCACTGCCATAACCCGACGAGGTGCGTGGCCGCCATCAATTGAGCAGCGCTGGATCAGCAGGCAGAGTTGCACCTCCATCACGTCTACACGGTCACTGTCGTGACTACAACGCTACGGTCACTGTCGTGACTACAACGCTACGGTCACTGTCGTGACTAAGACCGGGTCACTGTCGTGACTGAGACCGGGTCACTGTCGTGACTGAGACCGGGTCACTGCATTGGCCCCAGCGCAATCGGGGCCCCCTGGCGTCCATCGGTACCCGAATGGCCATCGCGGTCGGCGCTCTGATCGCGACGACCCTGCTTGTCTGGATCGAGCGGACGGGGTATTACGACACGAACGGGACCCCGATCGGCTTCATCGATGCTTTCTATTACGCAACAGTGTCGCTATCCGCGACTGGCTTTGGGGACATCACGCCGGTTACCGACTCGGCGCGCCTAGTCAACATCTTTCTCATCACGCCCCTGCGCTTCATCTTCTTGATCACCCTGCTGAGCAGCACCTTCGAGGTACTCACAGAACGCAGCCGCGCCCAGTACCGCACCAAACGATGGAGGTCACGAGTGAAAGACCACACGGTTGTCGTGGGTTACGGTGTCGAAGGCCGAAGTGCTGTCAGCGCTTTACTCGATCAAGGCATGGCCCCAGCCGACATCATCGTGATCGAGAGTAACGAGGCTGCGATCACCGCGATCACCGAACTCGGCGTCGTTGGCGTTTTGGGCGAAGCCACGCGTGAAGACGTGCTGCGTATCGCGGCCGTAGACAGCGCGAGCAGCATCATCGTTACGGCCGAACGCGATGACACAGCCGTGCTGGTCGTGCTTACCGCCCGTCGGCTCGCCCCGCAGTCCAGGATCGTCGTCGCCGCACGCGAAGGTCAGAACATCCAGGTCTTCAAGCACAGCGGCGCAGACACCGTGATCCCAACAGGTGAATCGGCCGGTCGTTTGCTGGGGCTGTGCCTGACTTCTCCCGTCGCCGGACAACTAGTCGAAGACTTGCTTGAGCCAGTCGCGGGCCTAGAGATCATTGAGCGCGAGGTTACGGACTCCGAACGTGGCTACGCCCCTGAGTCGCTAGTCTCGAACAAGGACGTGGTACTCGCCGTCATCCGAGCCGGGGTCGTTCATCGCTTCGACGAACAAGGTGTGGCAGCGCTCGAACACGGTGATCGCATCGTGGTCATCAGACCAAGACCGGAAAGGACATAGCCATGCAGGCGATCGTCATCGTGAAGCCAGGCGATCCTGAGGTCCTCACGTGGACTCAGGTACCTGATCCTGTTCCGGCCGCCGGCGAAGTCCTCATCAAGGTTGCAGCGTCGGCAGTGAATCGTGCGGATCTGCTACAGCGCCAAGGGTTTTACCCGCCGCCGGCTGGCGCACCGCCGTACCCTGGCCTCGAATGCAGCGGCACCATTATCGCGCTCGGGGCTGGCGTCACCGACTGGTCGATCGGCGATCAATGCTGCGCGCTGCTGTCCGGTGGCGGATACGCCGAGCAGGTCGCCATCCCGGCCAATCAAGTGATGCCGATCCCAGCGGGTGTTGATCTCATATCTGCTGCAGGACTGCCTGAAGTCGCATGCACCGTCTGGTCGAACATAGTTCTGTCGGCTCGCTTGCACGACGGCGAGACCCTCCTCATCCACGGCGGTGCGAGCGGGATTGGAACCTTCGCTATACAAGCTGCGAAAGCCCTCGGCGCCCGAGTTGCCGTCACTGCGGGCAGCGAGCGCAAACTCGATGCCTGCCGCGAACTTGGCGCCGACATCACGATCAACTACCGCGATGCAGACTTCGTGGCCGCTGTCCGTGCGGCAACCGATGGCCAGGGCGCAGACGTCATCCTCGACAACATGGGTGGCTCGTACCTCGCGCGAAATGTCGAAGCGCTAGCTCTCGGCGGACGGCTGGTGGTGATCGGTATGCAAGGCGGGGTTCGAGCCGAACTCGACCTAGGTCAGCTCATGGCCAGTCGGGCATCGGTTACGGCCACCTCGCTGCGCGCCCGACCAAACTCGGAGAAGGCAGCCATCTGCGCGGCCGTGGTCGCCGACGTATGGCCGCTGATCGCTGCCGGCCAGATCAAGCCAATCGTCGACCGTGTGCTGCCAATGCCGCAGGCAGCAGAAGCGCATCGCCTCGTTGCCGCGAGCGAGCACATTGGCAAGGTTCTTCTCGCGACCTGAGCCAGGCTCCGATATCGCCTGTGCCGGTTGGAGTTACGGACTACCGAGCCGCCCGAAGCGCCGCAATGCGGCGTGCGAGATAGGGCGAGAACCAACCCTCATACTTGTCTTGCAAGTCGCTTTTGGCCCAGTCCATGCCAGTGACAATCCCGCGACATGACGGCTCGCCGCACAGGCACGTGAACTCGTCGTAGTCGCTTGAATCGCAGGTGGCGTAGTCGAAGGTGAGTTCCTCACCCGCCGCGATATCGCGCATGGCAATCAAGACAGTTGCCCCTACCAGCCCGCATGAAGGTTCGCACGAATGGTTGAGCATGTCGCCCGCCTCGGGCGTGATGTCAGAGACCAGGTAAAGGTCTTCGGCGATCTGGATAGAGCGGCCTTGGCGATCATGATCGAAGGTCTCAAGAGTGTCGTGGGTGACGACCCAGCCACCGAATCCGGCGACCGTCGTTCCAGCGGGTATGGGTGCGGTGGCGAATGAGCCCCAGCCCTTAGCCCCTACCGGGCGAGCTTGCGCTCCTGGGAACAACCAGTTGTAGTCCACGTAGCGTCTCCTTCGACCTTCGCCTAGCCCGGTGCCCCAATGGGTCCGGTGCCTCTCAACGCTCACGGGTCTGATAGCCGTTGCGTGCCACGTTGACACGGCGTGCGGCAGATAGTGCATCACACTCAAATGACGAGCGCGAAACGCGGTACCCCTCTAGGCAGCCGAATGCCGCAATCCGGACAGGTATCGCCAGACGACAGCGCATGGGGAATCGCGGTGGTTTGATGAATGCATGAGCGATTCACATTCGTCGTATCCCGACGATCAACGACTCATCATCATCGGTGCCGATGGAAAACGGCCGGCCGCCGCCACCCGCGAGCCGGCTGAGACCAACCTCCCGGCTGGCATCGCGCAGATGGTCGAGCAGCCCGCGAAGGTGATGCGCATCGGCTCGATGATTAAGCAGTTACTTGATGAAGTCCGCAGTGCGCCTCTCGACGAGGCCGCGCGGGCACGCCTTCGCGATATCCATCGACGGTCAATCGTTGAACTTGAAGAAGGACTGGCACCAGAACTCGTTGCCGAGCTCGAACGCCTTTCGCTACCGTTCGAAGACAATCGGGTACCCAGCGATTCCGAACTCCGCATCGCCCAGGCTCAACTCGTGGGTTGGCTCGAAGGGCTCTTTCACGGCATCCAGACTGCATTGATCGCTCAACAGATGTCAGCGCAGAACCAAGTCGAGCAGATGCGTCGAGGCGCTATCGGGCCTAACTCGCAAGATCAGGATGCGCCTTCAGCCCCCGGCGTCTTCCCGCCGGTTGATTCAGCCACGGGCAGCGGCCTCTACCTCTAGTGGCTGCCCTCACCTCTCACCCCACTACCGCGTCGGCCCGCGAACGTGTCGACCCGACAACACGGCAATGGCTTGGCAGCCGCGCGCACTAGGCTCTGCCTGTGATTGATCTCAAAATTGTGCGCGAGGATCCCGAGCGAGTACGTGCATCACAGCGTGCCCGCGGCGAGGATCCGGCCATCGTCGACCAGTTGCTTTCGGCTGACGAACGCCGTCGCGGGGCCGAGGTGGCATTCGGTGCACTGCGCAACGAACAAAGGGAACTCGGCAAGTTAATCGGCCCACTGCAAGGTCAGCTGAAGAGGGCAACCGACGACCATCGTGCCGGAGTCCAGGCCGAGATTGACGCCCTCATGAGCGGAGCGTCTGACCTTTCCAATCGAGTCAAGCTTGCTGAGTCAGACCGTGACACCGCGGATCTCGAGACTGCAGCTCTAGTAGCCAAACTTTCGAACCTGATTGATCCAGGCGCCCCCATGGGCGGTGAGGACGACTTCGTAGTTCTCGAACACGTCGGCACGCCGCGCGACTTTGCGGCGGAGGGCATCACAGTTCGCGACCACGTCGAGCTTGGCGAGATCCTCGGTGCCATCGACATCGAGCGCGGTGCGAAGGTGTCCGGCTCTCGGTTCTATTACCTCACCGGAGTCGGCGCGCTACTTGAGCTCGCGTTGGTCAATCATGCGATCGCGATGGCCGGTCTCAACGGTTTCATCCCCATCATTCCGCCAGCCTTGGTCAAGCCCGCCGCGATGGAAGGTACGGGGTTCCTGGGTCAGGCGGCTGAGAACGTCTACCGCCTCGAAGCCGACGACATGTATTTGGTCGGTACAGCGGAGGTACCCCTCGCGGCCTATCACTCGGACGAGATCCTCGAGATCGACTCGCTACCTCGTCGCTACGTCGGCTACTCACCCTGCTTCCGCCGCGAGGCGGGCTCGCATGGCAAGGACACTCGCGGCATCTTCCGTGTGCACTGGTTCGACAAGGTGGAGATGTTCACCTACTGCGCACCAGAGGATGCGCTAGATGAGCATCAGCGACTCCTCGGCTGGGAGCGCCAGTTCCTCGACAGTCTCGAGGTACCTTACCGCGTAATCGACGTGGCATCAGGCGATCTCGGCTCCTCGGCTGCCCGCAAGTTCGACATTGAGGCTTGGATTCCCTCGCAGGAGCGCTACCGCGAAGTGACGTCCACCTCCAACTGCACCGAGTTCCAAGCGAGGCGCTTACGGGTGAGATTGCGCGATAGCGATGGAGTGCGGCCACTGGCAACCCTGAACGGCACCCTCGTCGCGATCACTCGCACCATCGTCACGCTCTTCGAGAATCACCAGCAGGCCGATGGATCTGTGTATGTGCCACTAGCACTTCGGCCCTACCTCGGCGGACGCGAGTTCCTCGTACCGGTCTAACTTGTTCACTGGCAACAGGTCGAGCGGCGGCGCACTGAATCGCACGGCATGATGGACGCATGAGCCCTGCCGATTGGCGCACGTTGACCGAGGGCATCGCACTGATTGCCACCGACCTTGATGGCACCTTGGTGCGGCACGATGGCTCGGTGTCGCAATTCACGGTCGACACCCTGGCCCGGGCTCGCGCCGCCGCCCTACCCGTGGTGTTCGTCACGGGTCGGCCACCACGCTGGATCCCGCCCGTGTCTGACGTCACTGGTCACCACGGGGTCGCCATCTGCGCCAACGGTGGCCTCCTGATCGATATCGCCACCACGGCAGTCATCGAGTCCTACCCGATCTCGCCCGAGGCGCTGGAGAGCGTGGTGACCGTCCTCCGCGCGGAGGTGCCGGGCATTGCCTTCGGTGCCGAGTGGGTGCCAACCCCCGATGCTCAGCCATTCGCCCATGAGCGGGCCTACCAGTCGAAGTGGCCGGTGCCCGATGCCGTCACCGATGCCGACGTCAGGGAGTTCACCAGCGGACGCAGCGTCACCAAATTGCTAGCCCGGATCAACGACCCGACACACCATGTCGACGCCTTCTTGAATCTGGCGTTGCACCATGTCGAGGATCTCGTTGAGGTGACCCACTCTGACTCCTCCGACGTGCTGCTTGAGATGAGCGCCGCAGGCGTTACCAAAGGCTCAACGCTCGCTCGATACGCCGCTTCGATCGGTGTCGCGTCCAGACATGCCGCAGCAATGGGTGATATGCCCAACGACGTATCGATGCTCACCTGGGCTGGGGTTGGACTCGGCATCACCGGAGGGCACGCCTGGGTGATGGAGGCCGCCGATGCGCTGCTCCCGGGGCCGGGCGATGACGGGGTCGCCCATTTCATCAGCGCCGTGTTGGCCGGCCGCTGATCCGGTCCGAGTGGGTGTTTCGTGCTCCTCGCGGCCTGCGCGAGGGGCTCCTGCAGTCGGGTGAACAACGTCACAGACCCTGCGTGACGTCCGATAATCGGTGGCCCAGGCTAGACGTCTGCCCATCGGGCACGTAGTTTAGAGATGTCGTCCGCCCCCTGTACGGGCTTTCCCGTGCTCGGGCGACGCGCCTAATCACCGGGCTCTCTCGCCTGGTGAGCCGGGGACCCACTCTCTGTGGGGCGAATCACCGGTCGATCTTCGGGTCGATCGGAGTAGGGCAACCTCTGCCCGAGCCCGTCAGCTAACCCGGTCGGCGTCGAGAGGAGTTCTTCGACGTGTTCCCCCGTGATAGTTATTCCGTTCTACCCACAGCACGACGACGGACCTTATCCGCGTCGCTAGTCCTGACCGCCGCCCTCATTGCGAGTTCGTGGTCACCGGTGCAGGCTGCTTCCACATCAGTCGATCGCGCGAGCTCGGTTCGCGTTGTAGCCGTCGCACACCCCACCGCCGCACACCCCACCGCCGTTGCACCCGCCACGGCTGCTAAGCCTGCTGCCAAGACCACGACCGCCGCAGTAGCGGCCAAAGCAAAAGCGGCCAAAGCCAAGGCAGCGAAGGTGACCAAACTGCGCATCCGAATCGTGGCAATCGCCAAGGCACACCTCGGTGATCGCTACCGCGCTGGTCACACGGGGCCGCACTCATTCGACTGCTCGGGCCTGGCGCGCTACGTGGTTCAGAAGGCGATCGGACGCAGCCTGCCACATTCCTCGCGCGCCCAGTTCCGGGTAGTCGCGCACATCTCGCGCTCACAACTTCGTGCCGGCGACTTGGTGTTCTTCTTCCGCAATGGCGCGCACCACGTCGGTATCTACATTGGCGGCGGCCGGATGGTCAATGCCACCAACCCTCGCGGCGGTGTGCAGGTCAGCAGCGTCTTCGGCGCCTGGTTTGGACGCCACTACAGCGGCGCGGGGCGCGTGGTCTAAACCCCCATCACGGGCAGATCACCTTGCCCGCTCGATCGCTTCAGAGCCCGGTCCCGCTCATCGCGGGGCCGGGCTTTCCCATGTCACAGCACCACGTGGGCATCTCAGGGAATACCCCTAGGGGGTATACTGTTACACGATCGGTTCCCCGCGAGCAGGAGATAGCGATGAAGCATGGATACGCAGCAGACAAAGATGCCGTCCTGGCCAGACTGCGACGAGTCGAGGGACAAGTACGCGGCATTGCCCGCATGGTCGAGGACGACACGTACTGCATCGACATCCTCACTCAGGTTTCCGCTGCCACTCGAGCGCTCGAAAACGTCGCCCTCCTACTTCTCGATGATCATCTCGACCACTGCGTACGCGACGCTGCTCGAGCTGGCGGCCCCGCCGCCGACGAGAAGTTGCGCGAGGCCTCCGCGGCCATCGCGCGACTAGTACGTTCCTAGCAACTGCTCAATTCCAAATACCCGTTTTATGAGAGGGAGTTCCAGATGAGCATCAGTACCCAGTGGACCGTCACCGGGATGACCTGCCAACACTGTGTCGCAGCCGTCACCGAAGAAGTGTCGTCAATCGCCGGGGTCGAGGCAGTGGAGATCGACTTGGGAAACGGGCTGGTGACCGTGCGGTCCGAGGCTGATATCAGCGTCGAGTCGATGGCGGCGGCCGTCGATGAAGCCGGTTACACGTTGGCGGCGAACTGAGGCACAGACCGACAAGCACAGAAGCAGCCCGACAGCCGCAGCCCCAGCCCCAGCCCCAGCCCCAGCCCCAGCCCCAGAACAGCAGGCCTTGTCCGCAGCGTTAGCAACTCGGAGATGAGATGACCACTCGCACGAACGCAGGCGCGGTCGATCTCGCGATCACGGGCATGACGTGCGCCACGTGCGCGGGCAGAATTGAGAAGAAGCTCAATCGGCTGCCTGGCGTTATCGCATCGGTGAACTACGCGACCGAAACCGCGCACGTCGATTATCCGAGTGAACTCACCCTGGACGATCTGATTTCAGTAGTAGAGGCAACCGGTTACGGGGTTGCCCTACCCGAGGCCGAAACCGTCGACGATCCCGACCGGTTGGGCTACCGATGGCGGTTGAGCGCAGTCCTGACCGCTCCCGTGCTACTCATGTCGATGCTCACCACGTTGCAGGTCCCTTGGTGGCAGTGGGTGTCCTTCTTGCTGGCGTCCATCGTGGTGCTGTGGGGCGCTGCCCCGTTCCATCGCGCCGCCTGGGCCAATGCGCGTCATGGCGCGACCACCATGGACACCTTGGTCTCACTTGGAGTTCTGTCGGCGTACCTGTGGTCGGCATTCGCGGTCCTGTTCACCTCCGCGGGGCATCCCGGCATGCAGATGAACATGTCGTGGATCCCCATGACCGACGTGGCACAAAGCGCGCACCCCGCGCTCTACTTTGAATCAGCCGCCGTTGTCACTACCTTCCTCCTGCTTGGACGCTGGCTCGAGCAGCGCGCGAAACAGAGTTCACGTAACGCCCTTCGCGCCCTGATGCACCTCGCTCCCAAGACAGCCGTAATCCAAAGTGGCACAGGTGAAACCCAGATTCCCGCAAGTCACATCAAGATCGGCGATCTGGTAGTCGTGCGCGCGGGCGAACGCATCGCTGCTGATGGCCTAGTGGTCGAAGGTGCCTCTGCCGTCGATGCGAGCATGCTCACGGGCGAGTCGCTGCCGATCGAAGTAGGTATCGGTGACGAAGTGCAGGGCGGGACGGTAGTGCAGGACGGGCGCGTGGTCGTTCGAGCGACAAGGGTCGGCTCCGATACGGCCCTCGCGCACATCACCGCTCTCGTGACAGCCGCCCAGAACGGCAAGGCACCTGTGCAGCGTCTCGCTGATCGCATCTCGGCAGTCTTCGTCCCGATTGTCTTGCTGCTCGCCTTGGTCACGCTGGTTGGTTGGGGGGTTGTTGGTACGTGGCAGCAGGGTTGTGCTGCAGCGGTTGCGGTGCTGGTCATCGCCTGCCCGTGTGCCCTCGGATTAGCTACTCCCACAGCACTTCTCGTGGGTACTGGACGCGGTGCACAACTGGGCGTGCTGGTGCGTGGCCCTGAGGTTCTCGAGTCAACGCGGCGGATCAACACCGTGATGCTCGACAAGACCGGAACTCTAACTACCGGCGTGATGTCAGTCGTTACTACATGGGGGGATGCACAAGCCCTTCAGCTGGGCAGCACGCTCGAGTCCGGATCGAGTCATCCGGTCGCACGCGCCATAGCCACACTGTCGAGCGGTGCAGCGCACAACCTAACCGACGTCGAGTCAGTACGAGGCTCGGGTGTGACCGGAGTGGTCGATGGTTTCATCGTGCAGGCTGGGCGACCCGAATGGGCTGCGCCGCAAGGGATTTGGCCCAGCCAGCGCGATAGTTGGGCAGCGAACGGCAACACTGTTGTGGGCATCGCCATCGATGGCGAGCCGCGCGCACTCGTCGCGATCTCAGATGTGATTCGGCCAACCACGCAGGCGGCCATCCATGCGATGCGAGCCCTGGGACTCGAACCGGTAATGGTCACCGGCGACTCACAGGTCGTTGCGGATCAGGTCGCATCCGCAGTCGGTATCACCCGAGTGATTGCCAATGCGCGCCCAGAGGACAAAGTCGGAATCGTGAAACTGCTACACGATGAAGGTCGGGTCGTTGCGGTAGTCGGTGATGGCATCAACGATGCGGCGGCTCTGGCCGCCGCCGACCTAGGTATCGCGATGGGCGGCGGCACTGATGCCGCGATGGAAGCCGCCGACATCACCCTGCTGCGTGACGACTTACGATCCGCCGCGGACGCAGTGCGCTTGGCGCGCGCGACTTTGCGGATCATCAAGCAGAACTTGGGGTGGGCATTTGGCTACAACCTCGCGGCGATTCCCCTAGCAGCCTTCGGATTCCTGACTCCGATGGTCGCGGGCGCAGCCATGGCCGCATCGAGCGTATGCGTGGTCGGAAACAGCCTGCGACTTCGTCGATTCAGGTAAACCCAGTTCAGGGCTTCAACCTAGTTTGGGGCTCTCATTGATGACAGCCAAGACTGAGCTTCGGCGAAATCACTGTCGGTGACTCCAGGCCGCAGCAAGGGCGGCTTTCCATCGTGCCGTGGGTATGACCCAAGGAAGCGAACGTCTGCGCACACTC
This sequence comes from uncultured Actinomycetes bacterium, assembly GCA_903918645.1. Classification (GTDB taxonomy): domain Bacteria; phylum Actinomycetota; class Actinomycetes; order S36-B12; family CAIYMF01; genus Longivirga. The sequence continues at coordinate 20,480 of CAIXFH010000020.1, forward strand.
GGTGGAGTCCAGCCAGGGCTTCCCCCACTCGAGCGTCGGCGAGATGGCCTTCACAGTCGATCGAGAAGTAGTAATCACCCAACGCCTTGCGGGTGGGTCGCGATTCGATCCGCGTGAGGTTGACCCCGCGGACCGACAACTCGGTGAGGATCTCAAGGAGAGCGCCTGGGTGATCCTCACGCATGAAAAGGGTCAGCGTGGTCTTGTCAGCGCCCGACGGTGAGGGTGGCGAACCAGGCAACGACACGAGCACAAACCTCGTCCATGCCTCGTCGTTGTCGCCAATGTCATCAGCAAGAATCGACAGGCCATAGACGTCGGCAGCGATCCGCGGGGCGATCGCTGCCTCGAAGGCTGGCGGCTCCTCGAGCAACGCCGCAGCCGCACCTGCAGTTGAGCCAGCAGGAATGACGACGGCTGCAGGCAGGTTGGCGCGCAGCCACGCGCGACACTGAGCCGATGCGTGCGGATGAGTTGCGATGCGCCGGACGTCAGCGAGGGTGGTTCCGGTTCGAGACATCAAGGTGAAGGTGACCGGGATGACCTGCTCGTCGACAATCATCAGTGGCTCGCCCAGGGCAAGTTCGTCCAATGTTGACGTGACCGAACCCTCGACCGAGTTCTCAATAGGCACAAGGGCACTCAGCACCTCGCGTGAACGCACTGCGTCTAGGGCTAAGGGCACTGATGCGAAGGGGACGAAGTCGGCGCCGGCACTCGCTGGCAGTTGCGCCAGAGCAGCCTCAGAGAACGTACCGCGGGGGCCCAGGTAAGCGATCGCTGTCATTTCGACCGTCCCTTCACTGCATAGTTCACGGCTTGAAGTTCCTCGGGCGATAGCGGCGCATCGCTCGCGCCAGCTTTGACCCCCTTCATGTACGACCGAGTTTCGGCCCGACCATGAATGGAAGTAAGCACGAGTCCATCACCTCCGTCGTCGAGCATCGCGGCTGAGAACGACAAGCGTCCACCCATGTCGCCGAAGGCGTCATAGCGAACCACGCTGACGTGGCGGATCGCGTCAGCGAGCTCGGTGCGAGTACGTCCAAGCAACGCCGCGAGGTCATCGACCTCACCCCTAAGCGCGGTCACGTTGTCGCTGTGTCGAGCCACTGCCTCAACGAACGAGGGCGCGTCGCCATCGGCGGCGAGCAGAACCAGATCTCGCTTCATCCGCCGACTCGTGAGGAACGATGCCAGGGCAAGACCCGCAGCAAGCGCACCCAGAACGACGCCGAGCACAACGAGGACATCGCGAAGACCAGGATCAAGGGACACATGGCAAGGGTAGTCGCGACTAGGGTCTGCTTCGTGCCCCTCCTCGATACCTCGTGTCTGCAGATATTCGTTGCCCTCGACCGCAGTGGTGTTCGTCGGTGACTTCGCCGGTCTCTCTTGGTCTTGACGTCACGGTCTTGCTGGCGACATTTGCAGTGATCTTGCCGGCCGAACTCCCTGATAAGTCCTTCATCGCCACCTTGGTATTGGCCACTCGATACCCCCGACTGCCCGTGTGGCTGGGGGCCAGCGCCGCATTCCTAGTGCAGATGCTCATCGCCGTCGCGGCTGGCCGGCTTCTTGCGTTCCTGCCTCGCACCCTCGTACTAGGCGCCACCGCAGTCCTGTTCTTCGTCGGCGCTGCACTCCTGATCCGCGGCGGTATGCAAGCACGTGAAGAAGCCACACGCGAAGAAGACGAGGAAGCCGAAGAGATCGCATCGCACGTGCGAGTGGGCCAACGAGGCTTCGCCGCTTTCGCCACCACCTTCGTCATCATCTTCACCGCCGAGTGGGGCGATCTCACCCAACTCATTGCTGCCGGTCAGGCTGCGCGAACTGATTCACCAGTCGCGGTCTTCATCGGCGCCTCTGCTGCTCTGGTACTCGTCGCCGGGCTGGGCGTCCTCGTGGGTGGATGGCTGCACCAACGCGTGCCGCTCTGGCGCGTCCGCGTGGTATCCGGGGTGATCTTGCTGGTGCTCGGCGCAGTCACCATCGTCGAACTCGTCAACGGCGCCTAGATCCCTCGCGCGAACTGGTTTCATGACGAACGGCCCCCAGAATAAATCTGTGGGCCGTTGAGGTCGGGGTTGGGAAATCCCCTGCCGATCCGGTGACACCCCCGTGGACTCCCGATCGCGCACTAGGTGAGTACCCAAGTAGATACGGGTCTAAACCCGGCCCAGGGCATAAAAATGACCGGACGCCGCCGACGGGGGATGCAGCGGCGTCCGATCTGTGAGAAACATAGATAGCGACGCATTCGTGCGCCTACGAACCCCGCGCATCAATAGGCTCTCTTGAGCAAATGTTGCGCTAAAGGACAAATAGAGGGATGAAAAGTCCGTTATGTCGCAAATAAGCTACTCACGAGTACCCGCCGAAACCCAGGAAGGTTACCGACCGCTCAACGCAGAGTGACCTGGCGGTTGGCCAATCCGGCCCGGGCTCGTCGTTCCGCTTCGTTGAGTTCGCCGGTCTCGGTCAGCACCTGGTTCAAGCGCTCCAGGAAAGCCCCAGCGGGCTCTTCAAGTGACTGCGGCTCAGTTCCCGACGGAAGATCCCACACGGGCACCAGCAGGCCATGCGCTCGGAAAGTTCCGATCAGCCTGGTATCGGCACCCAATGCGGACTCGCCGCGCGACTGAAGGCGAGCAAGTGCAGACAGGAGAGGTTCCTCATCGTGTGGCTGCGCCCAGCGCAAGAACTCCTTGGGGCCCATGCGGCACCAGTAAGCAGCCTCGACGCTCGTCAGGCGATAGGTCGGCATCGCAGTCGAGTTCGCCATCTCAAGGGAGGCGGACACATCAGCGGTCATCTCGGTCTGTGACGCATCGACCCAGAACTCGAATCCGTCGTGGACGGTGACCTCAAGTGGCACGGTGACATCCAGCACTTCCTGAAGCCTGGGGCCATCACCCAGTCGCAATGAGGAAACGGGGCCTCCAGGCTCAGCGCTCAGGGCGCGAGCCAGCACATCACCGAGGTCACGGCTGGGATCACCTGAGCCAGTTGCCGTTTGGAGGCCGAGCAAGATCGTTCCATCTGCGCGAACTAGAGCGGGCCAAGCCATCGGCAGCACAGTTGCCAGCAGCACCTGACGCCCGGCGGCCTGCGCGGCGTACTCAGCAGAGAGCGTCAACGCTGACGTGGCCGAGGGCACGATCTCGCGCAAAGCTACCCAGTCAGGCTCACTGGCAAGCCCAGCGAAGGGTCGCTGCACAAGCGCGCTGCCAGCATCAGCTAAGCCCCTGCCATGACAGGCCTTGTAACGCCGGCCGCTACCGCACGGGCAGGGTTCGCGGAGCCCAACGACGGGCACGTCCGCATCGGACGAATTCGGTGAGAGGTTTGCGCTACGCACTTTCTTGTCCTTGGCCACGAACGGTGAGCGTACGCGACAACACGATCGCTCGTGGCCACCCCGGTCACTTGCGCCCCGCGCGAGGATCAGCGCGCGATGGCCGACATCTGCGCGATGACTGCTTGTGGCTTGTTGGTGATGATGGCATCCACGCCAAGGTCGCAGCACAGCGAAACGTCAGCGGGTTCGTCGACCGTCCAGACATGCACCTGATGGCCGCGGGCTTGTACTCGTTGGACGTAGCGGGGATGGGCTCTCACGATCTCTATCGACGGACCCGCGATCTGGGCACCGAAGGGCAGCGATCCGTCGCGGAACCGCAGGGGTACTCGGTCCATCAAGAACACGGCCGGCAGGCCCGGAGCCAGCGCACGTACCCGACGCATAGACATTTGCGAAAAGCTCATTAGGCGCATCCGGTCAGCCCGCTCATCGCGTGGGCGGGCCAAGCCGTAGTGACGAAGCAGCTCGATCACTCGATCCTCAACCATGCCGCCATATCTGGTCGGGTGCTTGGTCTCGATCGAGAGTCCGACATTCCCCGGAGACTCAAGCACCAACTCAACGAGACGCTCGAGGGTCAACACTCTGGCCCGGGCCTCATCGACGATCACCGGATCGCTGCCCAGAGTCGGCTGCCCGACGTCGCCCCGCCAGCCACCAAAGTCGTACCGGTTGAGCTCACCCAAGGTCAGCTCCGAGACGATCCCAGTGCCATCACTCGTGCGATCGATCCGACGGTCATGCACGCAGACGATATGACCGTCAGCAGTGAGCCGAACATCGCATTCGAGAGCATCCGCGCCGTCAGCGATGGCCTTCGCATATGCCGCGAGAGTGTGCTCGGGTTCGTCGGCACTAGCGCCTCTATGCGCTACGACAACCGGAACGTTGGCCACACGCTAATCGTGTCATCCATGCCGCGAGGTTGAGCAGTGCGGGCATATTCGACACGAACAATTCGCACAGAACGGACTACGCGAGCCACCAAGGTCAGGTGAAGATCGCGCCCGGGTTGAACAAGTTCTCCGGATCGAACGCGGCCTTCACCGCTCGCATCGCCGCGATCTCCTGCGCACTGCGCGTGAGGTGCAAGTACTGCGATTTAGCACGGCCAACGCCATGTTCAGCCGAAATCGATCCCTGATGATCCGCGACACACTGCAAGACCGTTTCATCCGCGCGCTCATCACCGGCATGAGGACCCATTACCTCGACGTGGAGGTTGCCGTCGGCCAGGTGACCAAAGGTGTACAACGCGGCGACATCAGGCACCGCGCGGAGTCGATCTCGCACATCATCGACGAATCCATCCCAATCGCTGCGAGGTACCGACACGTCGAAGCGGTGCGCGATCCCTTGCGTACCAATGGATTCGCCCGCACGCTCTCGGTAGGACCACAGGCGGGCCCGGTCAGTGGGGTCGGTTGCGACCACGACATCAAGATCGTCGTCAAATCTCATCGCGATCTCACCCGGCTCAGTTGACTCGGTCTCGATAGTCATGACATGCGCAGGGTGCGACGACAGCGGCCAGGGCAGACCAGTCATGTGCGAAACGAGGGACAAAGTCGCCTCGTCCATGATTTCAGCGCCAAGCAACATCGTCCCGTCGGGCACCGACTCACGGATGACCGCAAGCGCGTGAGCCGCACTCTGCACACCGACGAGTGCCACAGCCGAAGCCCGTGGCTTGCGGACCAGGGCCAATCGTGCCGCCGTAATAACGCCCAAGGTTCCCTCACTGCCGGTAAGCAAGCCGGTGAGGTCATAACCCGTGTTGTCTTTCAGTAGCCCACCTAGGTGCGAGACGACAGATCCGTTGGGCAGCACGGCTTCCAAACCCAGCACTTGTCGCCGTGTCATGCCATAGCAACACACGCGAATACCTCCGGCGTTGGTGGCGATAGTTCCACCGACAGTGGCGCTATCGCGTGAAGCTAGGTCGACTCCGTAGGCCCACCCAGCGCCATTCACATGCCGATGAAGATCGGCGATTGTCACACCCGCGCCCGCCGTGACTTGTCCAGTGAGAAGGTCAACATCATCAAGACGAGTGAGCCGCCGAGTAGAGAGCACCACCATGGGCGGGTCGCTAGGACCGGGCACCGAGCCACCAACAAGCCCGGTGTTGCCACCCTGCGCCAATACCGGGACGTGGTGGGCGGTGCAGGCCGCAACAACTGCGACGGTCTGCTCCAGATCCGCGGGCCGCGCAACGGCTAGCACCGGGCCGGCATAGCGGCGCGACCAGTCCTGCCGGTATGGCTCGATGACATCAGGCTCAGTCAAGACATGCGTAACCCCGACGGCGTCTATCAAGTCCTCGATCAACGATGCTGAAGTAGCACGGGACATAGTTGGCCTGCTCCTATTTCAAAAACTTCGACGTTCGACGGTCGGCCAACGGTGTGCCGCCGGTCTGACAAGTGGGGCAGTACTGAAGGGACGAATCGGCGAAACTGACCTCACGAACAATGTCACCGCATGACGGGCACGGCTCACCAGTACGGCCGTGCACCCGCATCCCTAACTTCTTCTCGGCCTTGAGATCCGCAGCACCCAAGCCTGAGCTGCGCGTGACCGCGTCGGACAGCACTTCGCGCATCTGCCGATACAGATTCTCGACTTCCTCGGGTGCCAACTTTCCCGCCAGCTTGAAGGGGCTGAGCCTCGCCGCATTCAGAATCTCATCGCTATATGCGTTACCAATACCGGCAATCGTTCGTTGGTCGCGCAGAACACCCTTGAGTTGGTGTCCCGCTGCCTGAGCCAAAATCTCGCTGAACACTTCGAGAGTGAAGCCGGTAGCTAGCGGTTCTGGCCCCAGGGTGGAGATGCGTTCAATCGCGCTCGGGTCGCGAACCACGTAGACAGCCAACTTCTTCTGCGTGCCCGATTCAGTGAGATCGAAGCCGCCAGCAGACACACCGTCGTCGTCGACGAACGCCACGCGAAATGCCAGGGGTCCCTTGCCAGGCCGAGGCGCGGCAGCTGGAAGCTCCATTCGCCACTGCAACCATCCGGCCCGGGCAAGGTGGATCACCAGATGGATGGGCTCGCCGTTGTCGTCAACGAGCACGAGGTCAAGGAACTTTCCTCGACGTTGCACATCAAGAACTCGCGCGCCGATCAGGCTGGTAACCGGTGGCTCAAATGTCTTGAGCGCATTGATCGCAGCCAATTCAACACCTGCGATGCGCAACCCTTCGAGGGTGCGCCGAAGGTAGGTCACAAGGGACTCGACCTCGGGCAACTCCGGCATAGGACGAGCCTGTCACGAAGGGCACCACATTGTCGCTGCGCGTCTGCCTCAAGTGGGCCGCCAGGGCCAGGCAATACACAGGACCGACCCTGGTCTTGGGAACCTGTTGACCCATGAGTGACACTTGGCAATGTGACCGATCCCCCCGATCCCATGGTCGATGCCGTACTCCCCGGCCGCATCGGTCTACTGGTCCGCATTCCGGTCCTTCCCGGGATGCGACCTGCGGCACTAGACGTGCTCAACCGCTACGTCGATGACCTGCACGAGGAGCCCGGCACCGAGGCATTCATGGTCTGCGTCGATCCAGATGATCAGAACGTGATCTGGCTGTACGAGTGGTTCCGTGATGAAGCAGCCCTACAAGCGCATCGTGAAGCTCCACTGTTTGGTCGGCTGATGTCAGAGCTGCCCCAACTCGTCGGTGAGAACCCGGGCATCATGCGCCTTGATCCATTGCGACTGCGGATGACCCAAGCCTTGTCGACTCAACGGTCCTAGCTCGATCTGAATCGAGACGACCTCTCGTGCAACTAGTGCGCGCCGCCGGTGGAACCTGATCGACGCAAATACCACAGGCCCAGAATCGGCAGTAACAGCGGCACGAACCCATACCCCTCGCCGTAGTGTGACCACACCGTGGCACGAGGGAAGGCAGCCGAATCCACGAAGCTGGCGGTGCCCACAATCAGCACGCCCACAAGCTCAAGCACGATGCCAGCTCGCGCAATACGCAAAGTCTGGGGAGTCGAGCGGACCAAACAGAACGTGATCCCGAGATAGAGGACTGCGGCAAAGGCCGACAGCGCATAGGCAAGCGGCGCTTCGCCAAAGCGAGTGACCAGCTGATAAAGCGCACGTGAAGTCGCAGCCACGGCGAAGACCGCGTAAACAGCAATGAGAGCTCTCGCGGCGCCCCGTCGCACGGGTATGACCTGTTCATCTACCGGATCGATCACGGCCCCATCCCCCCAGTCCAGACCTGCGTCACCCGCATGATCAGGACGGCGAAGGTGAGGCACGCGAATGCCGCCACTCCGCTTCCCCATCGTCCGGGCTCGTCAACACCCCACCACACAATCGCTGGCGGTATCGCAATACAGGCAAGGAGGTAGCAGATGAAGACAACGGGCTCTGCTGGCGCTGTGCCACCAATCCAGGCGAGGACGCTGATGACCGCCATGATGATCAACCCGATCTCGACCAGGCCGATGACCACATAAGCCAAGCGTGGAACCGACTTGTTCAACAACGAGAATCCTGCAAGTACCAGCGCGAGTATGAGCATGACGGTGACAAGTACCGTCGCGACGCTCGAAGACGGAAACGTGTTCCCCAGCACAACTACCCCAAAGCCAACAGGACCGTGGCGACGATGGCCGTCGCCATGCCGAACTTCTGCACCGGACGAAGGCGCTCACCGAGCAACATACGCGCCAACAGCACTGTTGCAGCCGGATATAGCGAACCCAGAACGGCCACGACCGAAAGCAAGCCAACCTGCGAGGCAAGAATGTAGAAGGCATTCGCGGCGACGTCGAGCACGCCAGCAGCGGCGGCCTGCCTGCGCACCTGCCAACTGGGCGGCAGTATCGCGGTCTTGGTTCGAATGGCCACGATAATGCCCAAGGGGACCAACATGATGGTCGATGTCGAGCGCGCGAAGACCACTGGCCACAGGCCCGCGTCCTTGGGTGCAAGCGCGATGATGGCGAAGAAGAAGCCGATGCAAACACCGGCAGCCAAAGCGAACCCCAGCGCTCGCGGTGTCACCCGTTGGTGCGCACTGTCGTCCGAGTGGTGTGCTTTGGGCTCGAGCCCGACCGTCACGATCGCGACAACCGCTAGTGCCATCCCAAGGAATGCCCAAGCACTTGGCCGGTCACCGCGAGCCAGGCCAACTATCACCGGAATCGCGGCGCCTAACACTGCCGAGATGGGCGAGAGCACGCCCATCGGACCGATGGTGAGAGCCTCGTAAAGTAGCAAGATCCCCAGCGCACCAAATGCACCGGCAACTGTGCCCGGCAGGGCGCTGCCGGCGCTGTCGCCACCGAAGACCATGGCCAAGGGAACAATGACGAGCAGGCCAATTGGCGTGGTCACAAACAGAGCTTGAAGCGGCGTTGAGCGACGGGAGGCCAAGCCGCCCATGAAGTCTGCAACGCCCCATACCAGCGCGGAAATCAACGCTAAGAGGGCAGCCACGAGTCACAGTTGAGCACATCGCGCCCGCGGGCTCCAACCCACCTCCGTGGCGCGACTAGTAGTGAGCGCCCGTCGACACGGCCCAAGCCTTATCGACGTGGAACTCACCTCCGTGATCAACGTCAAGAAAGACGACCGTCGCTGGTGAGCGGTTCTCGGTTGCCGGATCAAAACTCACCGCACCCGTGACACCTGGCCAGTCTTTGAGTTTGTTGAAGAACCCCGTCAAAGCCGCCGCATCGAATCCACCTGTTGCCGCTGCTGCAGCGGCAAGAACGTTGACCGAGTCGTAGGTATAGGGACTCCACGTGCCCGCCTCTGCGGCGAAGGCAAACTTGTAGTCGGCGTTGAACTTCACGGCGTCCGGAAAGTCAATCGGCGAAGGGACTCCAACAACAGTGCAATTCGTCGCTGCCGCGCGACCCGCGTTGGTAATGAATCCAGGATCATCTGACGCGAAGTCCACAACGCACTTCGCCTTGACCTTCTGGTCATAGATCGCATTCGCAATCAGAGCGCCCTCGGGGAAATACGTGGCGACATAGATCACATCGGGGTTCAATGCGGCAGCAGCCTTGACTTGGGCCACGTAAGACTTCTCGCCAGGAGTAACAGCTTCGAACGTCGTCACCTTGATGCCGCCCCCGGCTAGCGCGCCCTTTAACTTCGTGGCGATGTCTGTCGTGTAGCTCTGGCTCGAGTCATACACGATCGCCACCTTCTTGGCGCTGAGCCAATTCATCAGGCCTTCCGCGGCCACCGGCGCAATCTGGTAATCCATTGGTTGCAGGGTGTAGCCCATGGAGTTGGTGGCACTGTTTGACGTGAGTCGGATCGGCGTGAGCCCCGCCTTCAGATACAGGGGCAAGGTCTGCATCCCTACGCCCGAGTTGTACGGGCCCACAACGCCATCAAGGCCGGCTGCGATGGCAGCCGTTGCTGCCGCAACACCGGTAGCTGCGTCAGCGGCATCGTCGATCGGGATGATGTGAATCGGTCGCCCGTTGATGCCACCTTTCGCATTCAACTGCTCGGCGGCCAACGTGGCACCGTTGAGCATCCCAACACCGGTGGGCTTCTGGTCGCCGCTGAGCGGAGCCTCAAGGCCGATCCGGATCGGCGTCCCCGTAGGTGAGGCAGAGACCGATGTGGCAGCAGACGGACCCGACGGCGAACCGCTTGAATCCACCGGGGGCGTAGTGCCAGAGCAGCCAGCCAAAGTCAGGCTTGACCCGATGGCGATGGCCGTGAGCACGGAGGCAAAGGATCGACGCATAGACGATGTTGAAGACACACGCCGAGGTTACGCTGCGAAGTTGTCGTGCACCCTTCAGGGCATGCCTCAACAGGACAGTCGGGTGGATACGAGATGCCTCGCAGTCTGTGGCCCCACGTGACCCAGGGCCGCGCATCCGCTAAACAAAACCGGGCCCATGGCATAAGTCGAGTCGTTCGCCGACGTCTGCCATGGACCCTTGATGTGCGCGAGGGGGGAGTTGAACCCCCACGCCCTTTCGGGCACACGGACCTGAACCGTGCGCGTCTGCCTATTCCGCCACTCGCGCGCGCGCCAGAAGGCTAACACGCACCGCCGCTGCGCTGTGAGCCGCACAAACTCAACCGGCCAAACCTGGCCGCGACGCAGAGGGGATCGATCGACGACGGTTACGATCACAAGGTGCAGACCGCAGTGGCTGCGCGTGAGCAAGGAGGCACGGTGGGGCTGCTCGACCGCTTCGAACAGCGACTTGACCGAATGGTCAATGGCGCCTTCGCGCGCGCCTTCAAAGCAGAGGTGCAACCAGTCGAAATAGCAGCTGCCCTGCAGCGCGAAATGAGCGATCGCGCAGCCGTGGTGAGTCGGGGGCGCACCGTGGTGCCCAACTCGTTCGCGGTCGAACTCAGCCCACACGATCACGAACGCCTGGCTGTCTACTCGCAAACCTTGACTGCCGAACTCGCTGCCATGGTTGCCGAGTACGCCGAGGAGCAGCACTACACCTTCCTCGGTGGCACCGAGGTCACCCTGGATCTCGACAATGCCCTCGACACTGGGCTCTTCCGAGTTCGCAGTGAATCCACAGCTAACGTTGCCGCCAACCTCGCACGGTCTAGTGCCAGCGCACCCGAAGCAGCGGGCCAGCCCCGCCTTCTGGTTGACGACATTTCCCATCCACTGATCCGCGCCGTCACTCGACTGGGTCGAGGTAGCGACGTCGACATCCGCGTCGATGATCCCGGCGTGAGCCGTCACCACGCAGAAATCCTGCTCGGGCGCGAGGTCATCCTGCGCGACCTGAACTCCACTAACGGCACCTACGTCGATGGCGTGCAAGTCGGAGAGGTAGTCCTCACCGACGGCAACGTTGTTCAACTCGGCGCAACACGCTTGACCTATCGGGCCGGCTAACCATGTCGGAGTTGATGCTCACGCTGCTGCGTCTCGGCTTCTTGGCGGTGCTCTGGGCCCTCGTGATCATCACAGTGCTTGTCCTGCGTCGCGATCTTCGGGCTCCTCGGGATGCACGACCACTGGTAGCGGTCACTGTCGGCGCGGGGGCAAGTCGGCCCTTTGCTCCGGATCGACCGAAAAAGAAGCAGGCCAAGAACAGCCCGCGCACCTTGATCGTGGTCGAGGGACCACTGAACGGCACGGTGATTCCGCTGGGTGCCGCCGACATCACCATCGGTCGCGCCCCCGATTCCACCTTGGTCCTAGATGACGATTACGCAAGCAATAACCACGCGCGTATCTCCCTTGTCGACGGAGCATGGATCGTGCAGGACATGGGTTCGACAAATGGCACGTGGATCGACAAGACCCGCCTCACCGCACCGATCGCACTCACTCCGGGCCGACAACTCAAAGTGGGACGAACCGTATTAGAACTGCGGCGGTGACGATGCTTCAACTTCGATCCACCGCGCGTTCTGACGTCGGCTTAGTGCGCGCAGGGAACGAAGACTCCGGATACGCCGGATCCGAACTCCTCATCGTCGCCGACGGTATGGGCGGTCATGCCGCCGGCGAACTCGCGTCTGCGGCAGCCATCGCAACCATGGCAGCGATCGAGCCGGCCGGGCTCGACGATGCCGAAGCCATCGCCCGGCTCTCAGATGCGGTCTCGGTCGCCAGTGAACGCATCGCCGATGTCGTCGCTGCCAATCCCGAATTCGCTGGCATGGGCACAACACTGACGGCACTGGCGTGGCTTGGTACCGAGCCCCCACGCGTAGCCGTCATCCATGTCGGTGACTCGCGCGCGTATCTGCTGCGCGACCAAGTCCTGACCCAACTCACGCGAGATCACACCTACGTGCAAAGCCTGATCGATGCGGGCGAGCTCACCCCCGAGGAAGCAGCAAAGCATCCGCGCCGCAACTTGCTGATGCGGGCGATCGATGGCATCCACCAAGCAGAACCCGACGTCTCAGTGCGTGAAGCGCGCGTCGGTGATCGGTATCTCGTCTGCAGTGATGGTCTGTGCGGCTACGTTGCCGACGTCGACATCCAGCGGCTGCTCGCACTCCCCGATGCCACCGCTGCAGTTACCGCCTTGGTCGATAGTGCCCTGGAAGTCGGGGCACCAGATAACGTCACCTGCGTAGTGGCCGATGTCGTGGAAGCCGACTCGTTCCCTGCAGAGGCAGCACGGCCCGTTGTCGTTGGTGCTGCTGGTGAATCGCGCAACCGTGAGCGTCTACCCGGATTCGTTTTCCCCATCGATCAGCAACGCGACTCCGGCGCCCAGATTCTTCGCGTCTCGTCGCGCGCTGAGAGTTCACCGGCCGAAGCTAGCGGGCTCGCAGTGGCTTATCGCGAAGGGCGACGTCGAGGTCGGAGTCGTTGGAAATGGGCTGTCTCCCTCGCCCTCCTTGCCCTGATCGCCGGTGGCGTTTCTGCGTTCATCTATTCGTGGGCGCACGAACAGTTCTATGTCGGAACCAACAGCGGCTACGTCACGATCTTCCGCGGTGTCCCCGGCACTCTTGGCCCGATCCACCTACAAGTGGTTGAGCACCAGACCGATCTAACGGTGGATGCGCTGCCTGACTTCGAGGCCATGCAGGTCGAAGCAACGATCAGCACCGAGACCCTGGAATCCGCAAGCCAGATCGTGCAGCGACTCACCGAGCGAGCAGCGCAATGCGGCTCGGCCCCAACCACGCCCGGTTGCCCTACCGCGGGTTCTTCAGCCCCGACCCCACCGGCCGCGACACCCACGGCCACCTGATGAGCAGTTCCGCGATACCCGTCCCGCGATACCGACAGCCAACACGACGCACGACCGAGTTAGGCCTGTGCGTCCTGGCTTTGCTCATCGGCTCGGCGGGCTACATCCAAGTCGACCTAGCCGTCCTTGGTTCCATTGCCTCAGACACCATGCCTGTGTTGTGCGCCCTGGCAGCACTACTACTGCTTGCACATTCGGCCACTCGATGGCTGGCGCCGTATTCAGATCCCATCCTCGTGCCGACGGTCGCGGTACTGAACATCATGGGCCTAACCATGATCCACCGACTTGATCTAGCCGAGGCGCAACGAGCCGCGCGTAACGGTGACATTGCACCATCACCCGACGTCTATACCCAGTTGACATGGACCGCACTGGGAATCGTGCTGTTCTGCGCGGTTCTGTTCGTGATCCGTGACCATCGCGGCCTCCAGCGCTACACCTACACAGCGATGTTCGCTGGTCTGGTCCTGCTGCTGCTGCCGCTCGTTCCAGGTATCGGAGCCACCATCAATGGCGCCACGCTATGGGTACGGCTCGGACCGTTGTCCTTCCAACCTGGCGAACTCGCGAAGATCTTGCTCACCATCTTCTTCGCTGGCTACCTGACCGTGACGCGCGACTCCCTAGCGCTAGTTCGCACGAAGGTGCTCGGAATCGAATTCCCGCGCGGCCGCGACTTAGGTCCCCTGGTGGTCGCCTGGTTCATCTCGCTCGGGGTACTCGTCTTCGAACGCGACCTTGGCACTTCACTGCTGTTCTTTGGCCTGTTCGTCTCACTGCTCTACGTGGCGACTCAACGACGAAGCTGGCTTGTCATCGGCACGGTGCTCTTCCTCAGTGGCGCTGCACTCTCCTACCTTGCGTTCGGCCACGTGCGGCTACGTGTCAACATCTGGCTAGACCCATTCGCCGACGAATCCGACACCGGATACCAGATCGCCCAATCGATCTACGGCTTTGCCAGCGGGGGAATGTTCGGGTCTGGACTCGGCCAGGGATACCCACAATTGGTCCCCTACGCCAAGAGCGATTTCATCATGGCCGCCATGGGCGAGGAACTCGGACTCGTGGGTGTCATGGCCCTGCTGTTGCTGTACGGAGTGGTAGTCGAGCGCGGGCTGCGCACCGCCGTAGCTTGCCGCGACGTCTTTGGGTCACTGCTCGCAGCTGGCCTGTCGATCGTCATCGCGCTGCAGGTCTTCATCGTCGTGGGTGGGGTCTCGCGGCTGATTCCGCTCACCGGACTTACGACTCCGTTCCTATCCCAAGGTGGCTCATCACTTATCGCGAACTGGATCGCCATCGGCTTGATCATGCGCGTCAGCGACACCGCTCGCCGACCTGATATCGATGTTGTCGCCCTGCAAGAGGCACCAACTCAGGTCGTGCGTCGATGACTCGCTCACTTCGCCGGCTGGCGGTCGTACTCGCGTTGCTTATGACCGCCCTGTTGGTCAACGTCACGTACCTACAATTCTTCGCCTCCGCCGACCTGCGCAATCGGCCCGCCAACAGCAGGGTCTTGCTCGACGAATACTCACGTGAACGTGGGCCGATCCTGCTCGGCTCAACCGCAATCGCAGCATCGATCCGCACCGCCGACCAACTGCGTTACCTCCGGCAATATGCCAACGGACCGCTGTACGAATCGGCGACCGGCTACTACTCCGTCGTGTATGGGGCCACTGGGATCGAACGGGCCGAGAACTCGGTCCTTGCCGGCTCAGATGACCGATTCTTCGTCGATCGGCTCCAGCACTTGTTCGCGGGCCGAGGCGTGAAGGGCGGAGCAGTACGGCTCACCCTCGACCCTGCCGCACAAAAGGCGGCCTTCGACGGCCTTGCCGGACGTACCGGCGCCGTCGTAGCAATCGATCCTCGAACCGGAGCAATCCTCGCTCTCGTGTCCTCACCATCATTTGATCCCAATGCACTGAGCAGCCACAACCCGGCAAAGATCCGCGATACCTACGCGGCGCTGCTCAAGGACCCAGCCGAACCGATGCTGAATCGTCCGCTTGCGATGACCTTGCCCCCCGGATCAACATTCAAGCTTGTCACTGCCGCAGCAGCCCTCGAATCGGGCAACTACACCCCCACGACGATGGTCCCCGGGCCCGCGTCGCTCAAACTGCCCAACACCACAAAGGTGCTGCACAACTGGAGCGGCACCGCTTGCGGGCCCAAGAACACCACGACCTTGGAGAACGCCCTAGCCATTTCATGCAACACCGCATTTGCCTCAATCGGCCTTGCGCTCGGCGATCAAGCGCTACGAAGCCAGGCTGAGAAGTTCGGCTTCGGGACGTCGTTCGACATTCCGCTGCACGCCGCCACCAGTCGATTCCCCGCGCAACTCGATGAGCCGCAGACCGCCATGGCCGCGATCGGTCAATACGACGTCACGGCCACGGCACTGCAGATGGCGATGGTGGCAGCCGCAATCGGCAACAACGGCCAGGTCATGAATCCATATTTGGTGGCGCAGGTCCTCTCACCAGAGCTGCAAACGCTGGAGACCGCAGCACCTTCTGCCTTCTCGCAGGCAATGTCGCCAGCGAACGCAAGCACTTTGATGGCAATGATGGTTACCGTGGTCGAACGCGGCACCGGATCCAACGCTCGCATCCCTGGCATCACGGTCGGGGGGAAGACAGGAACGGCACAGACCGCACCGGGCCGACCGCCGCACGCGTGGTTCGTCGCCGTCGCGCCCGCCGGAATAGGTGGCTTGGCCCAAATCGCGGTCGCGGTGGTACTGGAAAATGGGGGCGGCGCAGCCGAGGTCAGCGGTAACAAACTGGCCGCGCCCATCGCTCGAGCGGTCATAGAAGCCGTCCTACGTCGATGAGGCACGTAGCATCAGCAGTACGCGTGGCAATGGAGGAGAAACGGTGACAGCGGATATTCGCCGGCTCGGCGATCGCTATGAGCTCGGTGAAGTCATTGGCCGAGGCGGCATGGCTGAAGTCTTCGAGGGTCGCGACCTTCGGCTGGATCGGCGGGTAGCTGTCAAGATTCTGCGACCCGATCTGGCTCGCAATCCCAACTTCCAGGAGCGCTTTCGACGCGAGGCACAAAGCGCGGCAGCACTGAACCACCCCAACATCGTCGCGGTGTACGACACCGGCGAGGACGTCCTAGTCTCGGTCGATGGTTCGCCCGGCGAGATCGTGCCCTACATCATCATGGAATACGTCGACGGTGTGACCTTGCGCCAGCTCATGAACAGCGGCCGACGCTTGCTACCCGAACGAGCTCTTGAGATCACGGGCGGCACTCTCGCGGCACTCGACTACAGCCACCGGCACGGCATCGTGCACCGAGACATCAAGCCTGCCAACGTCATGCTCACCCGCGGCGGTGAGGTCAAGGTCATGGATTTCGGTATTGCGCGCGCCCTCGCCGACGCGGGCCAGACCATGACCCAGGCTCAGGAGATCCTCGGCACGGCCCATTACCTCTCGCCCGAGCAGGCCCGTGGCGAAATCGTCGACAGCCGGAGCGATATCTACTCAACCGGATGCCTGATCTACGAACTTCTCACTGGTCGGCCGCCGTTCACCGGCGACTCACCTGTGTCGATCGCCTACCAACACGTCAGCGAAGCACCCGTGCCACCGTCGCAGTGGGATCTTGCAGTCACCCCCACGATTGATGCGATCGTCTTGAAGGCAATGGCCAAGAGCCCGATAGATCGCTACCAAAGTGCCGCGGAGATGAGATCCGACGTAGAGCGTGCGATGGCTGGGCTCCCCGTGACCGCACCCGTTCCGATTGTGGGTCAGGACACCGCAGTCATGGCCGCTCTGTCGCCGCTGCCCGTCGGGCTCGCCGCAACCAACGAGCGCAGTAACTCGCGCAGCCCCTGGTTCTGGGTCGTGCTCACGCTGGGAGTGCTCGCCCTTGGACTTGCCACGTTCTTGATCGCGAAGACAATATTTGGCTCCCCAGCCATTGAGCAGGTCAGCGTGCCGGGGCTCTCCGGACTCACGCTGCAACAGGCTCAGTCCGCATTGGAGAACCAGGGACTCGTTCTCGGCAACCAAACACCTGCGCCGTCGGCCGACAAGCCCGTTGACACAATCATCGGTCAATTACCGGTCATGGGTCAGCTCGTCGACAAGGGCAGCCGAGTCGACGTCACCGTGTCAACGGGTAAGGGACAGGCAACAGTGCCGAATCTGGTCGGCCTTACCTCCGCTGATGCGGCGAGATCCGCCTTGGTTGACGCTGGCCTAATCTTGGGAACAGTCACCCCCATGGATTCGGACCAGCCAGCCGGTTATGTGGTTGAGCAACTCCCGGCACCACTGGGCATCACCGACGCTGGATCTGCGGTCAATATCAAGGTGTCCACGGGCAAGACCGCGGTGCCCAAGGTGACCAATGAGAGCGAAGCCCAAGCCAAGAGCGATCTGGTCAACGCCGGTTTCCAAGTCAACGTGGTGCAACTTGAGGACGGCAGCGTGCCCGAAGGGACGGTTCTGGCTCAGTCGCCTAAGGCCGGTGTGAGCGCAGCCAAGGGCACTCAGGTAACCATTACCGTCGCGAAGGCACCCGCACCGACCCCGACCCCGACCCCGACCCCGACCCCGACCCCGAGTGTGAGCCCAAGCGTGTCACCGAGTGTGAGCCCAACCGCCTAGGCGGCGCACCTACTCAGGTGCTGAGTGCTCGGGTGCTGAGTGCTCGGGTGCTGAGTGATCAGGTGCCGACGACTGGTGCGAGTCCGACGCTGCGAGCAAGAGCCTGGTCGTCACCACAGGCGCGCAGCCAGTTGGCAAGCATCCGGTGGCCGCCTTCAGTGAGCACACTCTCCGGGTGGAACTGCACACCCTCGACCGCAAGGGTGCGGTGGCGCACGCCCATGATGACCCCGGACTCCGTACGAGCGGTAACTTCCAGCACGTCGGGAACGGTCTCCGGAACGATCGCAAGTGAGTGATATCGCGTCGCGGTGAACGGGTCGGGCAAACCATCGAACACGCCGGCGCCATCGTGGTAGACCAGAGATGTCTTGCCGTGCAACAACTCCGGCGCCCGATCAACGACGGCACCGTAAGCCTCGCCGATCGCTTGATGCCCAAGACAGACTCCAAAGATTGGCACCTCGCCGCCAAGAGTCGACACCATCTCCATGCACACACCCGCTTGCGCGGGAGTTCCCGGGCCGGGTGAGAGCAGCACCCCGTCATACGCCCGACCCTGCTCTGGGGTTACCTCGTCGTTGCGACGAACATCAACCTGCGCACCGAGTTGCGCGAGGTATTGCACAAGGTTGAAGACGAATGAGTCGTAGTTATCGACTACAAGAATTCGGGTGGCCACGGCCCCATCATCGCTCACGCCAGTCGACCGCAATTCAGGCACCTCTGATCTACGCCCCGACTGCTCGCGCGGAAGTGCCCCACGGTTGCCCGTCTCAACTCGGCATGGCCGAAGGAAGGCTGGAGGTTTCGCCCGTTTGGCTCGGCGCCGGTGCACTGGCACCACCGTCGATGGATGCACCGCTGAAGGAGAACTGACTATCAAGCCAGGGGAAGACCAGCGTGAACAGCAAGACCACAACACCGGCGAATAGTGCCGCCGACAACAGTGCCTTGACTGGCCGACGGCCAGGGAGTTTGTTCCATATCCACGCGTACAAGGGGATCCTTCCGTTCCGGCTTGCTGTGATCGTGTGAAGTTTTCTAGGTTCAGAGCTGTACTGCCGACTTACTTGGTGTGCTTGAGCTTTTTGGTGTGCTCGAGCTACTTGGTGTGCTTGAGCCCGTCCGGCGGACCCTCCGTCTTCAGCTGCTGAGCGGTGAGGATCCCCCACCAGGCCCAGCGCCCAGTAGATCCGTATCGCGGCGTGCAGGTGGTCATCGTGATGAGTTGCTGGGTGGGCGCAGCGTTGGGCTTTCCCGGCACCGGATCGAGCACCCACACATCGGTGGGGCTTAGATGCGAATTGTCTCGGGTCAACGTGTAGGTGTACCAGGTCGTAGCTGTCTCAACGTAGACCTTGTCGCCCTTTTGCAGGTCGGGGAAATTTGCGAACGGCTCGTCGTGAGTCGACCGGTGCGCCGCGATACCGAAGTTTCCGACATCGCCGGGCCGGGCTGAGTTCACATAGTGACCCGCTCCACGCGCCAGCATCTTCTTCTCCGTACCTTCGATGATGGGCAAACCCCACACCTTGTCGCGCAGCCGGGGGATGTAAAGCAGCGCGAACCCTTGGTTCGACACGAGCTTGCGGCGAGTCGGTGTCGGTGTCGGTGTCGGACTGGGCTTTTGGCTATTCGCCGACGAAGGCGTGGCAGACACGGTCGGCGTGGGCGAACTCGTGCGCCACTGCGACACGATCTGGTCCTGTGCCTGCGCGATAGCCACCGAGCTTTGCACATTGGTCCACCAGAGTTGGTAGACGCAAAGAAGCAACAACACAATGCCGATGCTCATCATGACTTCGCCTACGCCACGGGCGGCAGCGCGCACCCGGCGACCCGTTGCCTGTTTGGTCATGATCCAACCTCCGCATAGTGCGGCGTGATCGTTCCGGTATACCCAGGAATTGTGATCAACGGCTCAAGTTGCAAGGCATATCCCAATCCCAGCATGTCAACATATTCCCGATACACCAGCACCTGCGGGTCACTGTCAAGAGCCCCACGAAGTGCCCGCTGGTCACCCACGGCGGTGATCGTGAAGGGCGGTGAGTACACCCGACCCTGCAACAGCAACGTGTTGCCCGCACATCGCACGGCAGAAGTTGCAATCAGCCGCTGATCCATGACTTGCACTGCACTAGCCCCCCCACGCCACAACGCATTCACTACCGCTTGAACGTCCTGTTGATGTACGACGAGATCATTTGGCGGTACGTTCCCCGCGAGATCTCGACTCGAAGCCGACGCATCATCCAAGGTAACTCGAACCCCCGGCCCCTGTACCGGAGTCAAGCCAGCTGACGGCAGCAATTCGCTAGACGTGCGCTGCGCGGCGCTCAGTTCAGCTCCGCCGCCGGCGCGGCCCGTGAGATCCGCGACCTCATTTTGAAGTTGAGCAACCGCCACTTGCTGTTCGGCCACTCGCTGCGCCGTCCTGGCCACAAGGTCACGAGAACTCACGGCCCTACCGCCGCGCAGATCGGTGCCTTGCGCGGTCAGCGCGCTGGCGGCAAATACGAGACCAGCCATGACAAACAGGCCTCCTGCGAGCAGCCTGGTGCGCAGGCGCGACTTGCCCGCCATCACCCCAACGGCAGAGCCATCCCCCCACAACGCGTTCACATCAGTACGCTACGTGGTGAGAGGTTATCTCTGGTGCCCGACGGCACCTTTCGTTACGCGGTGAAGTCCGCGCCGAATACCCGTGGAGGTTTTGATGCCCGAATCCCGGGTACGTCGCAAGAATCCATTTACCCCGCCGCCGGTGGCGCAGGTCGAGTTCAAGGCTGGGTCGTCGTCCTGGTGGGCCCCAGTTATGGCCGCAATGTTCATCCTGGGCCTGCTGTGGATAGTCGTGTACTACATCGCAGGCGTTGATGTCCCGATTATGAAGAACTTGGGCTGGTGGAACATCGTCGTTGGCTTCGCCTTTATCGGCGTTGGCTTCGGAATGTCCACTCGCTGGCGCTGAGAATCGGCCACCACCCGGTTTTGGCAGCAGTCTGGTTCACCTGGCGGTTCCGCATGAATTACACCCGTGGGATTTAATCCCCAACTGTGGATAACCCTGTGGAAACGTAACCTCTGGGGCTCATGTGTCTCATGTGACTATCGGTCACTCTCGTCAGCAACTACGGCGGCAGTTACGCAGACGTGAGGCCGAATCCGGCTGTCACCAACTGCGCGGTCAGGAGTTGATCACGCAGCACCGTCAGCAGCACCAGCACCGCGAAAACCGCTACTAGCCCAGCGATCTGCACGAGGGTGCGCTGTCGGGGCGGTGCGTAGGCGATTATTGCCGCGGCGGCGGCTCCGGTGACTAACCCACCGAGATGCGCCCGCCAGTCAACGTTCGACACCGCAAAACCGATCACGACGTTGACTGCGATCAATCCCAGAACTTGCCGCGTGTCGGCGCCAAGGCGTCTGCTGACCACAACGAAAGCGCCCATGAGACCAAAGATTGCCCCGCTAGCGCCGGCCGAAAGCACGAACGGAGCCGAGAACCAGAATGAGGCGACCGAACCCCCGAGGCCGGCGAGTAGGTACATGACGCCGAATCGCACATGCCCAACGATGTTCTCCAACTGCGGCCCCAGCGACCAGAGCACGAACATGTTGAAACCGATATGCAAGACCGAATAGTGCAAGAACATCGAGGTGAACAACCGGTAGTACTCGTTGTCGACCGCTATACCAGCCGGGAACATAGCCAGGTTTTGAGCTACAGCGTCAATTCCTTGCAGCATCTCCCAGCCGTAGAGCACCACACATAGGCCCACAATGCCCATGGATACGTAAGCCTTCGCGGGCATTCGCGCGCCGAGCCGGGTACGCGGCTGGCGCACTGACGCGGCTCCAGCGGCTACGCACTCGGGGCATTGAAAGCCCACGGACGCACTGGTCATGCAGTCAGGACAGATCGGCCGGTCGCACCTAGTGCAAGAGATGTAGGTCTCGCGGTCAGGATGCCGATAGCACACCGGCACCAGGTGCGGGCCTAGATCAGGCGTCGTCACTTTCGATCGTGACCCCTTCGATGATGACTGCTTCCCGGGGGCGGTCCATCGAGCCCGTGGGAGTTGCTGCGATCGCATCAACGACCGCGCGTCCCGCCGCGTCGTCGACCTCACCGAAGATCGTGTGCTTAAAGTTCAACCACGACGTGGGCGCAACAGTGATGAAGAACTGCGACCCATTGGTGCCCGGACCAGAGTTTGCCATCGCCAACAGGTACGGACGATCGAAGCTGAGTTCAGGGTGGAATTCATCACCGAACTTGTAGCCAGGCCCACCGGTACCGGTGCCTAGGGGGTCACCACCTTGGATCATGAATCCTGGGATCACCCGGTGGAAGACAACACCGTCGTACAGCGGTGCATTCTGCTTCGCGCCGGTCTTGGGATCGGTCCACTCCTGAGAGCCATCGGCTAGGCCGACGAAGTTACGCACGGTCTTGGGTGCGTGATCGCCGAACAACTTGATGCGGATATCGCCGTGGTTAGTGCGCAAGGTTGCATATGTAGTCACGTGCGAATCCTTGCACGTCACGTTGAGTCGCACCGCACGCGACCCCTCAACCAACAATCCCAGCACACACACGCGCAGCGGGGGCCCAAGAGCACCCATCATCATCCACAAGAAAAAAGCCGCCCGAAGGCGGCCCTTTTCTTGTGGAGCGACGGGGACTCGAACCCCGGACCCCCTGCATGCAAAGCAGGTGCGCTACCAGCTGCGCCACCGCCCCGAAACTCTCACCTATCAAGGCATGAGCACGGACTCAATCTGTACAACATCGTACCTAGCGCGAATGCACCAGCCTTGCAGCGAAGCGAAGGAGCACCTAGCGAAGGTCGGGCATTGACGTCGCTTCGGTCCACAGATCCTGTTCGGCCTGACGGGAGTTGAACTGCTGATAAGCAACGTAAGCCACGGCTGCGAGGCCAGCAAGGGCAGCAAGGGTAAGTAGCTTCTTCATGCGAACAACCTTTCATACTCGAACAGATCCAACAGTGGGCCTAGGAGGACTTGAACCTCCGACCTCTTCCTTATCAGGGAAGCGCTCTAACCGTCTGAGCTATAGGCCCCAACCCTGCTGATGCCTCGGGCGCGGTGGCGCCGTCTGACCAAAAGCAGGAATTCCACTCACGTGGACTACCGAGTGGGGACCCTAGTGTATCGGACTCAACCGCCCACAAAGTGCCCCCGGATTTCCAGCACGTCGACAGCCAACAATGGCTGTCAGGCATCCTCTGACAACGTGAGTTCGACCCCACCAGTCAGGCCGACCGACAAGTTGTAGAGGAAGGCAAACAAGGTCGAAAGAGCTGAGCTGAGAACGATTTCCACCGCAGAGATGATCAATGCCACGCCGATCACCCGGTCAAAGCCAACCAAGTTCGCAAAGTCAAAGGTGGTTGACCCACTGCTCGCCAGGTCATTGACGATGCGCCCGATCGACTCAAAGACTCCCGTAGTACTCAGAGTCCACCAGAGCAAGGCGACCGCGACCAGCATCACGATCGCGACAGACACCGACAGCATGAAAGCGGTCTTCATCACCGACCATGGGTCGATTCGGGTGACCATGAGCCGCGCACGCCGAGGCCCGGCGGGTCGCACCGGGGCAACCGGCTCTGCCGCCGTTTCACGTCGCTGATCTGGACGCCCCTCTGGCGGCAATGGCCGGGCCAACCCCGGACGGATATCACCCTGTGCTGCTGCTGCCGACGCGGCAGCGGTCACTCCAGTCGCCTGGGCAGATGGTCTCAGCCCAGTCTGCGGAGGAGTTGCCGATGAACTGCGCTGCTGCTGGGCGGTCTCAGCGCCGGCGGCAGCGGCCGGAGCACCGGCGGCTTTACCTGAGCCGCCTCCCGCGGCAGGCGCCCCACTAGCCGTCGCCTTGTCGGTGGCGGCTCTCTCCGCCGTGGCCTTGCTAGCAGTTGCCTTGTCAGTTTCGGCGGCAGGCGAAGGCTTGCCCGCCGACGAATCGGCTGGCGGCTTACGTGGCGGCGTCCCGGCGGTACTCACGCCTCGTCGCTCCTTACGCCTCGTCGGTCGCGATGTCGGTTTCCCCGACCTCATCTTGTGCTACTTGTGGATCAATTTCCACGGTATCCGACGCAGCAGTGTCACCCGTGTCAGACGCCTCGCCGTCATCGGCCCCGTCATCTAACACAACCCCGTCACTACCTTCTTCGTCGTCATCGCCAACGGCTTCACCGCGTGCCACCGCAACAATCGCGCCATTAGCGCCAACATCCATCAGTGAGACACCCATCGTGTCGCGGCCCGTCGCTCGGATTTCTGACACGCGCGTTCGGATCACTACGCCATCAGATGCAATCGCGTAGACCTCGTCATCCTCGGCAGCGACAAGGGCCCCCACGAGTGAGCCACGCTCCTCGACCAGCTTCATGGCACGTACGCCGTAGATGCCACGACCTGACGTGCGCCAGTCGGACACAGGTGTCCGCTTGGCATATCCGCCGTCAGTGACCGTGACCACGAATGAATCCGGCACAACCGTATTCATCGCCAGCAATTGATCATCGGACCGGAAGCGCATACCGATAACGCCCGACGTGGCACGCCCCATCGGACGCAGAGTGTCGTCATCGGCAGTAAACCGAACCGACATTCCCTTTCGGCTTACGAGCAAGACATCTGCATCGTTGTCGACCAACTGCGCGCTGATGAGTTCGTCGTCGTCTCGCAAGTTGATGGCAATGACCCCACCACTTCGGTTTGAGTCGAAGTCCTCGAGCCGCGTCTTCTTGACCATTCCATCCCGCGTAGCAAGCACGAGATATGGCGCCTGTGCGTAGTCGCGCACATCAAGTACCTGAGCGATCTTCTCGTCCGGCAAGAACGCAAGCAGGTTAGCCACATGCTGACCACGAGCGTCGCGGCCAGTGTCGGGCAACTCATACGCCTTGGCCCGATAAACCCTGCCCCTATTGGTAAAGAACAACAGGTAATGGTGGGTAGTGGTCACAAAGAAGTGCTCGACTACATCGTCGCCGCGCAGCGCAGCGCCGCGCACGCCCTTGCCACCGCGACGTTGCGCGCGGTACAGATCCGTACGCGTCCGCTTCGCGTAACCGCCGTGGGTAATAGTTACAACAACGTCTTCTTCAGCGATGAGATCCTCATCGGTGACGTCACCATCCCAAGGCACCAAGATGCTGCGTCTGTCATCGGCGTACTTGGCCGTGATTTCTGCGAGTTCGTCGCTGACAATGGTCCGCTGCCGAAGCTCATTGGCGAGAATGTCGTTGTAGTCAGCAATCTTGGTCTGCAGTTCGTCGTATTCCTCAGTGATCTTCTGGCGCTCAAGTGCAGCCAACCGACGGAGCTGCATGTCCAAGATCGCGGTGGCCTGGATTTCGTCCACCTCGAGCAAACCCATCAGGCCGGTACGCGCCTCGTCGGCTGTGTCACTCGCGCGGATCAGCGCGATGACCTGATCGAGTGCATCAAGAGCCTTGAGATAGCCGAGCAAAATGTGCGCGCGCTCTTGGGCCTTGCGCAACCGGTAACGCGTACGCCGAACGATGACTTCGATCTGATGCGTGATCCAGTGCCGCACAAAGGCATCGAGCGTGAGAGTGCGCGGAATCCCATCGACGAGGGCGATCATGTTGCACGAGAAGTTGTCCTGCAGCGCGGTGTGCTTGAACAGGTTATTAAGTACAACCTTGGCGACTGCATCGCGCTTGAGTTCGATCACCAAGCGCATACCGGTGCGCGAGGACGAGTCGTCGCGCACGTCGGCAATTCCGGCAATCTTTCCTTCACTCGCAAGCTCTGCGATGCGAAGCAAGAGGTTGTCGGGGTTCACCTGGTAAGGCAACTGCGTGACTATAAGCAGGACTCGTCCACGGTTGTCTTCCTCCGCTTCGACGACAGCGCGCATCATCACTGATCCACGGCCGGTGCGGTAGGCATCTTCGATGCCCTTGCGTCCGACGATGAGCCCACCTGTGGGGAAGTCCGGACCCTTCACACGCTCGAGAAGTGCCTCGATGAGTTCTTCTCGCGTGGCATCCGGGTGGGCAAGTGCCCATTGAGCGGCGTCGGCGACTTCACCGAGATTGTGCGGTGGAATGTTGGTAGCCATCCCGACTGCGATTCCGGCGCTGCCATTGACGAGCAAGTTGGGGAACCGGCTGGGCAGGATCACTGGTTCGAGGGTGCGCCCGTCGTAATTGGGCGTGAAGTCAACTGTGTCTTCGTCAATGTCGCGGACCATCTCCATGGCCAACTGCGCCATGCGAGCTTCGGTGTATCGCATGGCAGCAGCGGGGTCGTTACCGGGAGAGCCGAAGTTGCCCTGCCCCTGGACTAGTGGATAGCGAAGTGCCCACGGCTGCGCCAAGCGCACCAACGTGTCATAGATCGCCGAGTCACCATGCGGGTGGTAGTTACCCATGACATCGCCCACGATGCGCGCGCACTTGGAAAAGCCGCGATCAGGGCGGTAACCACCATCGAACATCGCATAGAGCACTCTGCGGTGCACAGGCTTGAGCCCATCACGGACGTCGGGCAAGGCCCGAGACACGATGACAGACATCGCGTAATCCATGTAGGAACGCTGCATCTCAACTTGGAGATCAACGATCTGAATGCGCGGGTTCGGCACTTCGGCTTCGGTTGTGATGTCGTCAGGCACTGTGTTGTCCTTCTTCGAGTACGACGGCGGTGGGCGGGTGTCGTACTACTAGATGTCGAGGAAACGGACGTCGCGCGCATTGCGCTGGATGAATGCCCGACGGCTTTCAACGTCCTCACCCATCAGGACGCTGAACATCTCATCGGCCAAGGCGGCGTCGTCGATGGTTACCTGCAAGAGCACACGACGGTCTGGGTCCATGGTGGTTTCCCAAAGTTCGTCAGCATTCATCTCACCAAGACCCTTGTAACGCTGGACGTTCTCTTCCTTGGACATCCTCTTGCCCGCCTCGATACCGGCAGCCATCAAGACGTCACGCTCGCGATCGGAATATGCGTACTCGGGTTCATCGCGACTCCATTTGATTTTGAACAATGGGGGCTGCGCGATGTAGACGTGACCTTGCTCGACCAAGGGCCGCATGAACCGGAACAAAAGGGTGAGCAACAGGGTTCGAATGTGCTGACCGTCGATGTCAGCGTCGGCCATCAGTACGACCTTGTTGTAACGCAGCCGCTCGATGTCGAACTCGTCCTGGACCCCCGTGCCAAACGCCGAGATCAGAGCTTGCACCTCGGTGTTCTGCAACACCTTGTCGATACGCGCCTTCTCAACGTTGAGGATCTTGCCGCGAATCGGCAGGATCGCCTGGGTACGTGGGTCGCGACCGCTACGAGCCGAACCTCCCGCGGAGTCGCCCTCGACGATGAAGACCTCACACTCGTCCGGATTTGTGGAGGAACAATCGATCAACTTTCCCGGCAGACCCGCACCACCCATGAGCCCCTTGCGATTGCGGGCTAGGTCGCGTGCCTTGCGGGCGGCGAATCGCGCGGCCGCAGCCTGCACGGACTTGCGCGCGATCTCCTTGCCCTCAGCAGGATTGGATTCGAACCAGGCACCGAGTTGTTCGTGCACCAACTTCTGCACAAAGGTCTTTGCCTCGGTGTTACCCAATTTCCCCTTGGTCTGCCCCTCGAACTGCGGCTCGCCCAACTTCACCGACACGATCGCGGTGAGCCCCTCTCGGATGTCCTCACCGGAGAGGTTGACGTCCTTCTCTTTGAGGATGTTCCATTCACGCGCGAACTTGTTGACCAAAGTGGTCAGCGCGGACCGGAAACCTTCCTCATGGGTGCCACCCTCAGTGGTGTTGATCGTGTTGGCGAAGGTGTAAACAGATTCTGAGTAACCGTCGTTCCACTGCATCGCAACCTCGGCTGAGATGCGCCGGGTGACATCCTCGGCTTCGACGTGAATCACATGCGGATGTGCCGCGCCCTTGGACGCATTGAGGTGCTTAACGAAGTCAGCAATTCCGCCTTCGTAGTGATAGGTCACTTCACGCACCGGCACGACGTCAGCATTGATTTCAAGATCGTCTTCGATCTCAGTAGCTACCTCAGGGGCTCGCTCATCGATCAACGTAAGAGTCAGACCCTTGTTGAGGAACGCCATCTCCTGAAATCTGCGCGACAACGTGCTGAAGTCAAAGATCGTTGTTTCGAAAATCTCGTCATCGGCCCAGAAGGTGACGGTTGTGCCGGTGTGATCGGTGACCTCGCCCATCTCCAGTGGTGCCATCGGAACTCCGCGCTCGTAAGACTGGCGATACACGCGCTCATTACGTCGAACCTCGACGTCGAGTTGGCTCGATAGCGCGTTGACCACCGACACGCCGACGCCATGCAGACCACCCGATACGGCGTAACCGCTGCCGCCGAATTTTCCGCCAGCGTGCAAGACCGTGAGGACGACCTCTACGGCTGGTTTGCCCTCAATGGGGTGGATATCAACTGGGATACCGCGACCGTTATCAATGACGCGCACGCCGCCATCGGCAAGGAGGCTCACCACGATGGTGTCGCAATGTCCGGCAAGGGCTTCATCGACGGAGTTATCAACCACCTCGTAGACGAGGTGATGCAAGCCTCGTTCGCCGGTCGAGCCGATGTACATACCCGGGCGCTTGCGAACTGCGTCAAGGCCTTCGAGAACGGTGATGGCGCTCGCGTCATAGGACACGGGTGGCTGACCCTCCTGCTGGTAATCCCCAGCGGAGCGCGGCGCAAATTCCATCGCAGTACTGCGGGGGAACGCGCTCAATACTCCACTGGCCGGAACATGCCGCGCCGGTTGCGCGGAAGGGTCCGGAGAACTGCCCCGATTCTAGCCGCAGAAAGCCGTCAGCGGTGCACATCAGGGGGTCGTGACAGGGGATATGTCGAGGGGGGTTTCGAGCGTGTGGACGCCGTTCTAGTCGTTTGGCCTGGGTCCGCGTCGATTTCGAGCCCAGCCTCGCGTTCGTCCACAGCGCCAAAACATGCCTTAGCCGTAGGTATCGCGTGGGCCCCGACCTCGAACTGTGAACGTGCCGTGCTTCCAAGAGGGCGCAGCCGGGCCCAAAATACTGATATCTCTGACGGTCCCGACGCCAAGTTCGGCGTCGATTCGTGCCCGAATTTGAGGCAGAAGCATCCGAAGTGAGGTGGCCCACGAGGTCGAGTCAGCGCGAAGCACAAGTCGTAGACCAGAGCCGTCAGCTGCTGGCTCGAAGGTTTCGGGCACAACGTGCTCAGCCAACTCGGGGCCGACTATCTCGGCCCAGCGGCCGGTGAGACCTCCCACCGCGGTTGGTCGCTCCCAGCCGCGCTCAGCCATGAGCCGGGCAACCGCCGATCCGAGCAAGGCCGGATCTCTGGCATCAGGTCCAGAACCACTTGCCTGGCTCGCCATCGGAGCTCTACGAACTGGCCGTTGAGCTGGTGCTTGCCGCGCCGCAGCTCGAGCCTGGGCCAAAGCGTGCTTGGCGGCATCGATTCCGGTGAGCTCGCGGCCATGGTCTGGTGTTGGCTCAAGCCCATCATCGTCATCAGGCACTTCGGCTCACCTGCCCAAGTGAAACTTCGATGCGGTCTCCAGTGAGCAGAACCGGGACGTCAGCCTCAACCGCTGCGGTGATGAGAACCTGCTCAGCGCTCACAACGAGGCCGGCCAGCCGCTCGCGCCGCGCAACGTCTAGCTCGGCAAATACGTCATCGAGGATCAGGATTGGTTCGCCACCGGTTGTCCCATCGGTACGAAGCAATTCGTAGGACGCCAATCGCAGGGCAAGGGCAAACGACCACGACTCCCCATGAGAGGCGTAGCCCTTCGCCGGAGCAGCACCCAAGGTGAGTACTAGGTCATCGCGATGTGGGCCTACGAGTGAAACACCCCGCTCGAGTTCTTCACGCCGGCGCGACTCGATAGTGGTCAGTAACGCGACGGTGAGTTCGATCTGGTCATGTAGGAGATGAGCCTGTGGTCCGACGGATGACTGGTAAGCGACCGATGCAGGTCCGCCGCCAGAACTCACGGTGTCGTAAGCCTGGGATATCAGCGGTTGAAGTTCGCGAACCAAGCCAAGCCGGGCCGCCAGAAGTTCGCCCCCAACATTGGCCAAGTGCGTGTCCCACACCTCGAGGGTGCGTAGCACCTCACTCGACGAGCCACCACCTCGACGGGTTGCTGCGGCCGTTTTGAGTAATGCATTGCGCTGCTTGAGCACTCGGTCATAGTCAGCGCGAATTCCTGACATCCGCGGAGTGCGGGTTACGAGAAGATCATCGAGAAACCGGCGCCGCTCACTGGGATCGCCTTTGACCAGCGCTAAGTCTTCAGGCGCGAACAGCACGGTTCGTACGAGACCTAAAATCTCACGTGGTCGAGGGACTGGCGCCTTGTTGACGCGAGCACGATTAGCTCGCCCTGGATTGATCTCAATCTCGACGAGAGCATCACGGTCATCGCGCACCACCTGAGCACGAATAATTGCGCGCTCAGCACCCATCCGCACAAGTGGTGCATCAGTGGCTACGCGATGGCTGTCGAGTAAAGCTAAGTATCCGAGCGCCTCGACGAGATTGGTCTTGCCCTGCCCGTTGGGGCCAACGAACACGGTGACACCGGCATGCAGTTCAAGATCGACCTGGGCGTAGCAACGGAAGTCGGTCAGCGATAGCGCGCGAACATGCACAACAGCAGCCGGAGTTACCTGATCAGCCCGAAAGCCGAACAGGCATCAGTAGGTAGCGGTAAGCGGCAATGCCCTCGGTGCTGCCACCCGTGAGTACCGCGGGTCGAGTCGATGCGGTGAACGAGAGTCGAGTAGAAACATCGTCGAGGGCGGTCAGACCGTCGAGAAGGTAGGCCGGGTTGAAGGCGATTTCAATGGCATCGCCGTCGAGCACACATTCGACAGCTTCGGTAGCGGTTGCTTCATCTCCGGTACCTGCGCGCAACTCAACTTCGCCCGCTGTGAAAGCAAGACGAACCGGTGTATTGCGCTCTGCCACAAGGGATACGCGCTTTACAGCATCAATAAGCGCTGAGGTGTCGACCATGGCTGTAATGGACGATTCGTTAGGCAGTAGTGCGCGGTATTTGGGGAATTCACCATCAAGAAGACGGGTTGTGGTGCGTCGACCTGCACCCTCAAAACCCATCAGACCATCGCCGCCAGAAGCCAGTGCTAGGTGCACGACATCGCATCCAGCCAGCGCTTTGGCTGTGTCAGCCAAGGTGCGGGCAGGAACCAAGGCGTTTGTGTCTAGCCCACTGATCTCTGGATTCCAGGCGAACTCGCGCACCGCGAGCCGATAGCGATCCGTGGCGGCAAGGGTGATGGTGCCGTCAGAGATTTCGACTCTGATTCCCGTAAGTGTGGGCAATGTGTCGTCGCGGCCTGCTGCAATTGCAACCTGGGCAACTGCAGCAGCGAAGGTTGCGCCCTCGATCGTGCCTGAGGATCCAGGCATGTCGGGCAATGTTGGATAGTCATCAACCGGCAGCGTCGGTAGCGCGAACGAAGATCGTCCGCAGCGAACCTCGACACGACTGCCCTCGAGTGTGACGGTCACTGGCGCGGCCGGTAGGGCGCGAGCGATGTCGGCGAGTAGCCGACCCGAGACCAACACTCGGCCCTGTTCTTCGACGTCAGCTGTAATCGCAACTCGGCCAGAAACTTCATAGTCAAAACTCGACAGGGTCACACCATCGGCGCCGGCGTCGACGAGTAGACCAGCGAGCATCGGCATTGAAGGTCGGCTCGGCAAGGTACGCGCTGCCCAGGCGACAGCGTCAGCTAGAACATCTCGTTCGATTCGAAACTTCACGATCGGGATCTCCTGTCGGACGATGCAGTGTCAGATGCTGACACGCCGAGGGTGGTCATGGTTCCACGGACTGGTTTCGAGCGGATAGACGGGCTCGATATGACCCAATGCCGTGGATTGAACAAGGGCCGACTACTACGAGTGAGAATGGGTTGTCCCCAACTACGCGAGCGTTGATGGTTCGAAATGAATCCTGAATCTATCTCTGTAGTTGTAGTCATAGGGGTTGTGGACCATGTGGATAACCTGCATTTGCCCAGGTGGGTCCGCGTGGCGCCGTCCCCTCCTGGTTGGGTGTAAAGCTGTGGACAAGTGTGCACATGTGTGGAGAACAGCGCCATGAGTGGGTTGTTCGGCTGGATATCCCCACCCGGACGGCGGATCGGGTGTTGGTCGTCCCCAGGTCGTCCCCAATTGTGAGTTGGCTCGACGGATGTGGTTTTCCACAGAATCATCCCCAGGCTGTGAACCTGCTTTTGGGTCCGCGAATGATCAATAACCACCCTGGGTGACGAAGTGAACATCAGGCTGACTGCCGAGCCGTGGTCTTGATTCGGGCAGTGAGATCGGTTACCTGGTTGTAGAGCGAGCGCCGTTCGGCCATCAGTTGGCGAATCTTGCGATCCGCATGCATCACCGTGGTGTGGTCGCGGCCGCCAAACGCCTGACCGATCTTGGGTAGTGACAGGTCGGTGAGCTCGCGACACAGGTACATCGCGATTTGGCGGGCCGTAACCAAAACTCGGGAGCGTGATGCGCCGCACAGATCATCAACCGAGATTCCGAAGTAGGAAGCGGTCTGCATCATGATGATCGACGAGGTTATCTCGGGCCCGGCCTGGTCGGTGATTAGATCTTTGAGCACAACTTCAGCCAGCGGTAGATCGACCGATTGCCGGTTCAGGCTCGCGAACGCGGTGACGCGGATCAATGCTCCCTCGAGCTCGCGAATGTTGGTGGAGATCTTGGAAGCAATGAACTCGAGAACCTCCGGAGGTGCGCTCAACCGCTCTTGAGCGGACTTTTTGCGCAAGATCGCGATTCGAGTCTCGAGGTCGGGGGGTTGAACGTCGGTGATCAGGCCCCATTCGAACCGCGAGCGCATGCGGTCTTCGAAGTCCTGAAGCTGCTTGGGGGGCATGTCGCTTGTGACGACGATCTGCTTGTTGGCGTTGTGCAACGTGTTGAACGTGTGGAAGAACTCTTCCTGCGTTTGTACTTTTCCGGACAGGAACTGGATGTCATCAACCAGTAGGACATCAACATCTCGGTAGCGCCGTTGAAACGCAGCGGCTTTATCATCACGAATCGAGTTGATGAATTCGTTGGTGAACTCTTCGGAACTTACGTAGCGAACGCGAGCGCCGGCGTACAAGGTGCGGGTGTAGTGGCCAATGGCGTGGAGCAGGTGGGTTTTACCCAACCCTGATTCACCATAAATGAACAGTGGGTTGTACGCCTTTGCTGGCTGTTCGGCCACCGCCACCGCCGCGGCATGGGCGAACCGGTTACTCGAGCCGATGACGAAAGTGTCGAAAGTGTATTTGGGGTTGAGACGGCTATTTTCCTCGCCTCGTGTGCCGGGTGACCCGGTGCCAGGTCGCACGGTCTCGGTTGTCCGGGTCTGGGTGAAGGTCTGCCGATCGATATTGCTCACTGCTTCGGCGTATGTGGAATCAGCGAGATCGTCGGTGGCGTCATCGTCCAAGGACGGTGCAATAGCGGGATCGATCGTGACCGCTATTCGAATATCCCGACCGATTGTGCGCGAAAGCGCCTCCACGACCAAGGGGCGGAGTTTGGACTCCAGCACGTCCTTGGTGAATTCGTTGGGTGCAGCGATAAGGGCGGTGTCCTCAACCAATGCAAGAGGTCGAGTCAGTGAGACAAATGCGCGCTGCTGAGCTGTCATTCCCTCATCGCCGAGTGAATTGAGCGCTCGCGTCCATAACTCAGCAAGATCGAGTTCGTCTGCCATGCGGTCTATCCCCTCGTGAAGAAATTCTGAAGTCCACATCACCATCCACAGGCGTGGAGGCGGTGATCGTGCTGGCTTGTGGTGTGTCTTTCCCGCGTGAAGCGAGGCGTTCTCGTGGGCGTGAGTCCAGACCGTAGTCCTGATAGCACCTCCGCCGTCAAGGGGTTGTCCACAGGTAACTCTCCGGGAGTGTGTCATGACCCTTCGAATTCGTCTGCGTGTCGTAGCAACCTAAGCGGTCTGAAGTGCGGCAGGGTGTCAAGTTTTGCGCCGAAGAAGTGGGGCAGAATGCGCAAGCCGAGTCCCGCGGTTTGACCCTTGCTAGCGATGACCCGTACCTTGGACTGCCGAGGGTGTGAAGTTTGTGACGTATCGGTCGTTGCCGTGTGTCCGCGCTCGTCCAGAGCGTTGGCCTTCGGTGGTGCGTTTCCTCGGGTAGATCCTGAGGGGGCAGCCGCACGTTGACCCGCACCCGTTGCGGTAGTAAGAGTTTCGGGGCCGGCACATGCCGGTCCATCACAGTCTGGTCGGGTTCGCCCGGCCCCACGACGGTTCGGAGCCGATCGATGAGCAAGCGCACCTATCAGCCGAATAATCGCCGGCGCGCCAAGACCCACGGGTTCAGGTTGCGGATGCGCACGCGCGCGGGCCGTGGGATCCTGGCGGCTCGTCGCCGCAAGGGTCGCACCGAGCTCTCCGCCTGACGTCGTCCGGTTAAGCGTGCTGCCCAGCAGTGCGCGACTACGCCGTAGTCGGGATTTCAGTGAGACTGTGCGTCGGGGAGAGCGGGCTGGTCGGCCCACCCTGGTCGTACATCTCACTGGAGACGACGAGGACGGCAGGTCGCCACACCACACCAGCCAGGCGCCTTCTGCGCGGGCCGGTTTTGTGGTGAGCAGGGCAGTGGGCGGCTCGGTTGAGCGTCATGCCGTCGTGCGCCGTCTGCGTCATGTGGTGCGCTCCCGGCTCGAGGCTCTGCCAGCCGGAACCACGTTGGTTATACGGGCGCTGCCCAGTGCGGCTCAGGCGTCGTCGGACACACTGGCCAGGGACCTTGATTCGGCCCTGAAGCGAATAATGCACAAGCGGGAACATTCACTAGCTATGTCCGTGAAAGCGGAATCATAATGGCGAAATTGATCTCATCTGAGGAATCAAGTGTCCAGCGCAGTTGGGCTGCGCGCATGTTTATCCGGGTCGCTATTGCCCCTGTTCGGTTCTATCAACTCGCAGTGAGTCCGTTACTGGGGCCGCGTTGTCGGTTCTACCCTTCGTGTTCTGCGTATGCAGTTCGCGCCGTGCAGGTGCACGGGGTGGCGAAGGGGACAGCGCTTGCTTCGGGACGGTTGCTGCGTTGTCATCCGTGGCACCCAGGCGGCGTCGACCATGTACCCGTGCAGGGATCGTGGCGTTCGGAACCGTACGTGCGTGACATTGACCAGGCTGTATCGCGTCCTGCTGACCAAAGATCCACTAGTGACCGGAGCGTCGCGTGAGTTTTAACCCCCTCGCCTGGCTCGAGACCATCGTTTCGTGGATCTTGGTTCAGTTCCACAACATCACGAGTGTCGTCTTTGGTGCGAGCTCGGGGTGGTCGTGGATCTGGGCAATTGTTGGGCTGGTGATCGTGATCCGCATCGCGCTGATTCCGCTCTTCGTCCGACAGATCAAGAGCCAGCGCAACCTGCAGATCCTGCAGCCCCAGATCAAGGACATCCAGAAGAAGCACGCGGGTGATCGGGAGCGACAGAGCCAGGAAATGA
This sequence comes from uncultured Actinomycetes bacterium, assembly GCA_903918645.1. Classification (GTDB taxonomy): domain Bacteria; phylum Actinomycetota; class Actinomycetes; order S36-B12; family CAIYMF01; genus Longivirga. Next base: position 55,784 of record CAIXFH010000020.1, read on the forward strand.
TGGCGCTGTACAAGGAAACGGGCACGAACCCCCTTGCCAGTTGCCTGCCCATCGTGGCGCAAGCTCCTATCTTCTACGCGCTGTTTCGGGTCCTTCAGGGGATCGCTATGGGCGTCCCTTACGGGGTTCTCACGAGTGATCAGGTAGCGCAAGCTCACGATGCAAGTATTTTCGGTGTGCCGATTTACGCAGTGTTCATGCACGCGGACGAAACACCGAACCCGCTGTCCACCCGCGTTTTGACCATGATCCTGATCATCTTGATGACGATCACGACCTTCACCACTCAGCGACAGTTGATCGTGAAGAACACGGCCAAGGACAACCCGATCGCTCAGCAGCAGAAGATCTTGCTGTACGTGTTCCCACTATTCTTCGCGGTCACTGGCATCAACTTCCCAGTTGGCGTGTTGGTCTACTGGCTGACCACCAACCTGTGGTCGATGGGCCAGCAGTTCTACGTCATTCGCAATAATCCGCAACCCGGTACGCCAGCCTTCGTTGCTTGGGAGGACCGTAAAGCGGCGAAGGCCAGACGAAAGTCGGGCGTTGCAGAGCCGGAACCTGATCAGCCAACGATCGCCCCTGCCACTCCCCGGCAACAGCCCAAGAAGCAATCCCGTAGTAAGCGCAAGCCATAAGCCTCGGCGGTGTTTCCCGTGAAACATCCGCCGCCATGAGTGGGCAATACAGCAATTCTGCCCCGACCCTCGTTGTGGAGATTGACTATGACCGAGACACCTCTCGACCCGATCGTCGAAGAACCCCAGGTTTCCCGTGAAACAGGGGGGATGAACCACCTCGAGCGCGAGGGTGATGTCGCAGCCGATTACCTTGAGGGGCTGCTGGACATCGCAGATCTCGATGGCGACATCGACATGGACGTTGAGGGTGACCGAGCGCTGGTGAGCATTGTCGGTGGTGACATCGAAAGCTTGGTCGGTGACCGTGGCCAGGTGCTTGATGCACTCCAGGAACTTACTCGGCTCGCTGTTACCCGCGAGACGGGTGAGCGTTCACGGTTGATGCTCGATGTTGCGGGCTTCCGCGCAGCACGCCGGAGCGCGCTTACTGCGCTTGGCACAGAGGCCTCTGCCCGGGCACGAAGCACGAATGAGCCCGTTCGACTGGAGCCGATGAGCCCATTCGAGCGCAAGGTTGTCCATGACGCAGTCGCCGCGGCTGGGCTCACCAGCGAGTCTGAAGGCGTGGAGCCGCGTCGCTTCGTCGTCGTCTTGCCGACTGCGTGAGCGAGCAGTCATAGTCACGATGGTTGCCACACCACCCACCGAAGAGGAGCGCCAGCACGCCACGGAAGTGGCCGTGCGGGAGTTGCTCTTGGGACGTTACCCGCACGCTGATGGCGGTTTGAGCGTGTATGCCGAGCAGCTCGCCGGTGATGGCGTTCTTCGTGGCTTACTAGGGCCGCGCGAAGCCCAGCGGCTCTGGAGTCGGCACATCGCGAACTGCGCTGTACTCGAAGAGCTTATTCCGCATGGAGCTCAGCTTGTCGATATCGGTTCGGGCGCCGGGTTACCGGGCATTCCGCTCGCCCTGGTACGGCCGGACTTGCGTATTTCGCTGGTCGAGCCCCTGCTAAGGCGGGCCACTTTTCTAGCGGACGTCGTGTCGGCCTTAGATCTGGCCGATCGGGTGAGCGTGGTGAGGGGCCGGGCGGAGGAGCAGGAGAGTCTGCAGGCTGACGTGGTAACCGCGCGCGCCGTCGCGCCGATGGAACGACTTGCAGGTTGGACCCTGCCGCTGGTGCGCCGGGGCGGGATTCTGCTCGCGGTTAAGGGTGACGCAGCGGCGGCTGAGTTAAGTGAAGCCGGTTCGGTGCTCGAGCGTCTGGGGGGTGGGGAGGCGGTGGTAGTGACTTGTGGTGTTGGGATCGTCGATCCGCCGACCACAGTAATCCGAGTCGTGCGCGTGCACACCGGCCGCCGGCCGAGCGCACGATGACCGGGCAACAGGCACCGGACGCCACTGCACCGGACGGCACTGCACCGGACGGCACTGCACCGGACGGCACTGCACCGGACGCCACTGCCGTCGCTGGATTGGGTTGGCCACTTGAGCCTGCGACCAGCGTCAAACTTGGTGTGGTCGGGCAGTTATCGGGTCTGGGCTGGCCAGCAGGGACTCCGAGCGGGCAGAGTACGCTCCACACCCCGCCGAAGTTGATCACCGCAAGCCCATCCAGCGCAGAGGAGCCATCATGATGCACGATGACACCCCGCTGGCCCGGGCCGCTGAAGCCGCGGTCCAGATCCAACAGCGACGAGTTGGCGCCCTACCGGCCCCTGCGCGTACCAGGGTGATGACGGTAGCCAACCAAAAAGGTGGTGTGGGCAAGACCACCACCACGGTCAATATCGCTGCAGCCCTTTCCCTTCAAGGACTTTCGGTCTTAGTGATTGACCTTGACCCGCAAGGCAATGCGTCAACGGCTTTTGCAGTTGAGCACCATGCTGATGTGCCGAGCATCTACGACGTACTCATCGAAGGCCGTCCGATGGCCGAGGTTGTAGTGCCGGTTCCCGGCCTGGAAGGTCTTTGGTGTGCCCCCGCTACCCTGGACCTTGCCGGTGCAGAAATCGAACTGGTGTCCGTTGTAGCGCGAGAGTATCGGCTTCGCAAAGCTGTGAGTGTGTACCTCGTTGAGCATGAACGGGCTCATGGTCGCCTTGATTACGTGCTCATCGACTGCCCGCCCAGTCTTGGCCTGCTCACGTTGAACGCTCTCGTGTGCGCTGATGAGGTGTTTATCCCGATCCAATGTGAGTACTACGCCCTAGAGGGCCTCGGGCAACTTCTGCGCACGGTCACTTTGGTCACCGAAGATCTCAATCCCACGCTTCATCTTTCGACCATTTTGCTGACGATGTACGACGCGCGAACCAGGCTTGCCGCACAGGTTGCGGAGGAGGTACGTCGACACTTCGGACCTCGCGTCCTGCCGACCGCGATACCGCGCTCTGTGCGCGTCTCCGAGGCACCCTCATACGGGCAGACCGTGATCACCTACGACCCGGGTAGTTCGGGCGCGCTGTCTTATCTTGAGGCTGCCCGCGAGCTCGCCTATCAGCCCCCAGTGGCTGAGGCTTTCTCGGCTGCTCAGCCCAACTGATGTCTTACCTATCCAGCCTTCTCACATCGAGCCACAGGAGCGTAAGCGCGTGAATCAACGACGCGGACTCGGGCGCGGACTCGGTGCCCTCATTCCCTCTGCGGTGCGTGAGGAAACTCCGATCGAGGAAGCTCCGCAGATCACCCAAGGCACGCGGGTATCCCAAGACACCCCAGTCACCGTGCAGGGCATGCCGTTGCCTCCCAATACCATCTCTGGCTCGGTACATCCGGTCGATGCATTCGCGTCTGGCGAACTTGCTGAGGTCATGGGTGCCCATTACGCCGAGTTGGAGTTTGACGACGTTCGGCCAAATCCTCGTCAGCCCCGGATGGTCTTTGATGACGATGCGATGGCCGAACTTGTGCACTCGATTCGCGAGATCGGTTTGCTGCAGCCGATCGTTGTGCGTCCTGTATTGGGCGCTACTTCCGCACCCCACTACGAACTAGTCGCAGGCGAAAGACGTTGGCGCGCAGGGCGATCCGCAGGTCTTGATCGCATTCCCGCGATCGTTCGAGAGACTGCCGATGACGTACTACTACGCGACGCTCTACTTGAGAACTTGCACCGATCCGAGCTCAATGCGCTCGAAGAAGCAGCCGCCTATCAACAGTTGCTCGATGACTTTGGCTGCAGCCAGGACGAGCTCGCGACCCGGATCGGGCGCAGCCGCCCGCAGGTGAGTAACACCTTGCGGTTGTTGCGACTGCCCCCAGCCGTGCAGCGTCGGGTCGCGGCGGGCGTGCTGTCGGCCGGACACGCCCGCGCCTTGCTAGCCCTTGACGATTCCGACGCGATGGATCGGCTGGCGATGCGAATCGTCGCCGAAGGATTGTCGGTGCGCGCTGTTGAGGAGATCGTTGCTGTTGGCGAAGGCGATGGTCGCGAACGGGTGCGTGTGTCTCGTCCCCGAACCCCAACAGCGCCTGGCCTGGCTGACATTGCTGACCAACTATCCGAGCGGCTCGAGACCCGAGTGCGGGTCGAGTCTGGCAAGACCAAGGGCAAGATAACGATCGAGTTCGCCACCCTCGATGATTTGCGCCGCATCGTTTCTACCATCGATGGTAACTGACCGCCAAGGCCCGTAACCTATTGCGCCGCAAGAGGTTAGACGCGTTGTAGGGCTCGTTCGACGAGATCGCCAGCGAGTAGACCGAGGTTGAGCCCGGCTGCTGTGACGGCCTGTGGGTAGGTCGAGGTCTCGGTCATTCCCGGTGCCACGTTCACTTCTAGGAACCACACAGTGCCAGCCTCGTCGATGATCAGATCTGTGCGTGACCAGTCCCGAAGCCCAAGAGTTTGATGGGCGCTCACGGCGGCCTCGGCGCAGGCTGCGAGGCCTACCGGACTGAGCCTGGCTGGAACGAAAAACTCGGTGGCACCGGCCGTATACCGGGCGAGGTAGTCGTATACCCCTCCGTCGGGAACGATCTCCACTACAGGTAGAGCCAGCGGTCCGGTATCGGTATCAACAACCGACACTGCAACTTCGGTGCCTACGATGAAGGATTCGATCACTGCGGTATCGCCGTATGCAAACGCTGCGACCATCGCGGCGGGCAGCGCACTGCCCTCTCGTACGACGCTGACTCCAAGTGATGAGCCGCCCCGTGACGGTTTCACGATGACCGGCAGTTGAACGAGGTCAAGGACGGCATCAAGGACTGCGGCTGCTCCAAGTTCACGAAACGTCGAGTGCGGGAGTGCCACCGATTTGGGTACGGCCATGCCGGCCCGACCGACCAAGCTAGAGGCGATGGGCTTATCGAATGCACGCCGGCACGCAGCAGGGTCAGATCCGACGTAGGGCAGATGCAAAGCTTCGAGCACATCGCGCAGCGCGCCATCTTCGCCGGCGGACCCATGCAGCAGGGGGATGACACAGTCGGGACGGTCTCGTTGCAATGTGGTGACTAATCCGGCATCGACATCGAGAACATCTACCTGGTGCTGGGCTTGCCTGAGTGAATCTGCAAGGCGCCGACCAGATCTCAGCGAGACGTCGCGCTCGGGCGATAGTCCACCTGCCAGCACGACGATTCGACGTGGTGTCACCTGCGTCATCGGATTCAACCCCAACAGTTGTAGCGAATCGATCGGTAAGAACTTCCTAGGTTAGGCAAGATCGGGGGTTGGTGCGCCGAGCCCGTCGCGTTCGACGGCTGCACGCGGCGATCCGAAGGTGGCCGCAATCTCTGACTCGGCCTTCACCACAGCAGCAAGCCGTCGTACGCCCTCGCGGATTCGGTCGGGTTCGGGGTAGCAGTACGACAGGCGCAACGACTCTCGTCCTTGGCCGTCTGCAAAGAACCCGGTGCCCGGAACATAGGCGACTAGGGCTGAGACCGCTCTGGGCAGCATGGCTCCGGCGTCGAGGCCACCGGGCAAGGTGACCCAAGAGTAGAAACCTCCGGACGGCACGGTCCAGCGTGTTCCGCTGGGCATCATCGTCGCGAGAGATTCGAGTAGTGCGTCACGGCGGGTTCGGTACAGCCCCCGAAACACCTCGACCTGCTCGAGCCAAGGTTGAGTCTGGAGATAGTCGGAGATGGTGAGTTGGGCGAAGTTGGACGGACACAGGGTCGCTGTCTCGTTCGCCAGCACCAACTTTTCACGGACGCCGTGTGGTGCCACTGCCCAGCCGACTCGCAGCCCTGCGGCGATGGTCTTGGAGAATGTTCCGAGGTAGATCACGCCTTCGCCGTCCTGGGCTCGAATCGCCTGTGGCACTGTTCCATCGAAGCCCAGTAGCCCATAGGGATCGTCCTCGAGCACCAAGATGCCCTCACTCTGCGCGATCTGCAGAATCTCGGTACGCCGTTCTTGGCTTTGTGTCACCCCAGCGGGGTTGTGGAATGAAGGGATCGTGTACAGGATCTTCGCTCGCTTACCTTGCGCTTTGATGGCAGCGATCGTCTCCCGCAATGCGTTGGGCGACAAGCCTTCTGCATCCATCGCGACGTGTTCAACCTCGCACTGATAGGAGGAGAAAACACCCAGCGCAGTGATGTAGGTCGGTGCTTCAGCTAGGACGACATCGCCGGGATCGCAAAAGACCCGCACGACTAGGTCAAGTGCGAGTTGTGATCCCGCGGTAATGACTATGTCGTCGGCATGAGCGGAGATGCCCACTGGCTTCATGACATCGAGGATTTGTTCGCGCAGAGTTACATCACCCTGCCCGGATCCGTACTGCAGGGCTACTGCTCCGCGGTCGCGGATAACTCTGGCAACCGTGTCTGCCATTGCGTCGACCGGTAGTGCGGATACAAATGGCATGCCGCCGGCAAGTGAGACGACCTCGGGCCGGGATGCCACCGCGAACAGGGCCCGCACGGAGGATGCCGTGAGTCCGCGCGTGCGCGCGGCGTAACTATCGATCCAAGGATCGAGACGATTTCCCGTTGGGGAATCGGCTTGCCTGCTCATGCGCTCACCGCCTCGACCAGATTCCAAGTCACACAAGGTCAACGTTGATACATCGGCGGCTGTGGCGAAGTACCGTACGTGCAAGTCCTACTTTGCCCGACACGACACGGGAGGCCGCATGCGGGTCCGGTGTTTGCGTGGCCCACGACTGGGGCCGCAGATGGAGGCAGACTCGTCATGACTAGCCATCGACGAGTGGCACCGCTGACGCGAGACACCCTGGGCGAGTTGCCGAGTCCGTGTCGGACATGCGCACGGTGGGAACTTGATGTTGTGCATCGTGAGCGTGCGCAGCTGACGGATCGCACGCTTGAGGCAAAACAGACGTGGTTGTCGGGCACGCTGCTGGAGTGGGGCTCGTGCGGGCAAATCGTCTACTCCGAGGGCACTGCAGCGGGTTACATCCTTTACGCACCCCCCGCCTATTTGGGTGGACTTGCGGCCTATCCGACGGCACCGATTGCGGCTGATGCGGTTGCTCTTGCCACCTTGCGAGTGGAACCAGAATTCGCTGGGCATGGCTTGGCTCGGCTCTTGATTCAGATCATGGCTGCCGATCTGGTACGACGAGGAGTTCGTGCGGTGGAGGCGATCGCGACCACATCGCCCCAGCCTTGCCTTGTCCCTGCTGACTTGTTGCTCGCTCTGGGATTCACGACCGTTCGCGCACATCCCCGAACACCGCGCCTGCGCCTGGACCTTCGTAGCACTGTGTCGTGGCGTGATGAGGTGGTCGAACTGGCTCGCGAGCGATTCTGGGGGCGTCGTAGGCCGGTGGGAGCGGCATCGCGGGAGGAGCCGGGCTAACGGGCTCCAATGACTTGATCCGGTGGCTCGCCTAGCCGCACACCTTGCTCTTCCTAGGAATTCTCAACCGGCGCGAAGAAGCGTACGACCGCCGCGGCTACGCCTTCAGCAAGGGCATCACGGAACGCTGGGTCGGCTAGCCGCTGTGAATCATGAGGCGACGATAGATACCCGCACTCGATTCGCACTGCCGGCATCCGGGTCATGCGTAGTAAGTCCCAAGTCTTGGCATGTGTGTGGCAGTCGACGAGGTCAGTTCGTGCGCAGATCTCCTCTTGCACCATTTCGGCAAATCGGGCGCCCAGTGTTGATCCGGTGCCGGCGACCGAATCACCGTAGAAGAAGGTCGCGCAGCCCGCAGGCACAGCTGATGCGACGGAGTTGACGTGGAGTGACAGGACGAGATCTGCGGCCGTCGCGTTGGCGAATGTTGCGCGCTGGCCCTCGTCGCCGCCCTGGCTCGCGGTTGGCGAGCGCGTGAGCAGGACTTGGACTCCGAGGGCGGCGAGGCGACCCTCGACTCGGCGAGCGAGGTCTCCAGTAATGGCAGATCTGCTGAGCCGGGCACCGTTCACCTTGTCGACGTCATCATCAAGATTGTGACCCGGATCAAGCACCACAACCTTGTCGGCGACACCACTGCACAACGACTCGAGTGCGTGCAGTTCACGGAGTGAACTCATCGCCGCAGAGCCGCCGCTTACGGTGCGGGCGAGCCGTGCGAGCGCCCGGAACGTGTCTGGCCCACACGTGCCGTCAGGATCGACCCCGACGCTGCGTTGGAACTCGCGGACCGCATTGTCGGTGCGCCGACCGAACATCGCGTCGATCCGACCGACGTCGAACCCGAGAACCCCTAGCCGTGCCTGCAGGTCGCGCACATCGTCGCCCGAAATGAGATGGCCAGCCCGGAAGGTGAGCACTCGGTCACCTAGGGTCCACCGCGCCTCTTCAAGTCGCCGGAATGTTTGCGCGCCCACAATGCCGTCGACGGTGAGCCCGCGTTCCTGCTGGAACGCGCGGACAGCACGGTCTACGGCATCATCGAAAGTAGGCGGGGAGGACTCGGATGCGGATCCGGTGGGGGAAAGCAACCCCAACCGACCGAGCCGGTCACGAATCTCGGTGACCGCATCCCCGGTGTCCCCGCGTCGAGACACGGGAGGGGTCACTGGTTACAGGAACTCGGCGAGATCGGCGAGCAGGGCAGCCTTGGGCTTAGCGCCCACGATCTGCTTGACCAGTTGCCCACCGACGTACACGTTCATGGTCGGGATCGACATGATGCGCTCGTTGGCTGCGATCTGGGGGTTCTCGTCGATGTTGAGTTTGGCGATGGTGATCTTGTCTGAGTTGGCGGCAGCAATCTCTTCCAGGATTGGGCCGACCATCTTGCATGGGCCGCACCATTCAGCCCAAAAGTCCACGAGGACGGGCTTGTCGGACATGAGTACGTCATCGGTGAATGATGCGTCGGTAACTGTCTTCGTGGCGGTGCCCATTGCGGGCTCCTTCCTATGTTGATCGAAGGTGGTGCACTGGCTTTACTGACGGACAACTGACACCACGGTACGTCGGATCCCCGTGGCTGAGGCACCGCAAGCAGAATGCTCGGGTGTGTTGGGTCAACTGGCGCTGGTACTAGTCGATTCGCGTGCGGCCAAGAAACGCTCGGCATCTAGTGCTGCAGAGCACCCCGACCCCGCAGCGGTGATGGCCTGGCGATAGACGTGATCCACAAGGTCGCCACAGGCGAAGACCCCGTTGACATTCGTGCGAGTGGTGCGGTCAGCCACGAGCACGTAGCCCTCGGCGTCGAGGTCGACCTGTCCACGGATGAGTTCGGACCGTGGGTCATGCCCAATGGCGACGAATAGCCCAGTGATGGGCAACTCGCGGGTGGCGCCCGTGACGGTGTCTCGTAGTACGAGGCCGGTCAACTTGTCGTCGCCCAGGATCTGGTCAATTTCCGAGTTCCAAGCGACGGTGATTTTCGGATTGGTGAGGGCTCGTTCCTGCATGATCTTGCTCGCCCGCAGTGAATCGCGGCGGTGGATCAAGGTGACCGAATCGGCGAAGCGAGTGAGGAACGTGGCTTCTTCAAGTGCAGAGTCGCCGCCCCCGATCACGGCGATGTTCTGACCGCGGAAGAAGAATCCATCGCAGGTGGCGCACCACGAAACACCGTGTCCGGAGAGGCGCTTCTCGTTTGGCAGACCCAATTCGCGATAGCCCGATCCCATGGCCAAAATCACGGAGTGGGCGCGATGTACCCCGCCTGAGCCATCCGTGACCGTTTTGATCTCACCGGCAAGATCGACCGTGACGATGTCATCGGTAATCATCTCGGTACCGAAGCGCTCTGCTTGTTCGCGCAAGCTTTCCATAAGCGCTGGCCCCATCACGCCGTCTGGGAAACCGGGAAAGTTTTCGACATCAGTGGTGTTCATGAGCGCGCCACCGGCGGTCACAGCACCCTCGAAAAGAAGTGGCGAGAGTTGAGCGCGGGCTGCGTAGATCGCGGCGGTATAGCCGGCTGGCCCAGAGCCAATGATGATCACATTGCGAACGTCGGACACGACGAGGCCTTTCGACTATGGACGGTACGGCCGAACATGCTGTGCGGCCGGACAAAGAGCCAACGCATATCGCGAGGCACCGGTGCAACGAGTCTAGGCGTCGGGACATTCCACCGCGTGGCTACCCTGGAATGAGAGTCGTACCGATCGACCCGGATGGGCTGGATTGTTGGTTAGGGGGCGCTGAGTGCGATACGTCGAAAACTGAGCACGTCGGCCTTGGTAGCTGAACATTGTGGCCGTACGACCCAGACATCGGCGGTGGACGAGTCACCTGTGGTTGGTACGACGACGATCAGCGCGGGTGTGCCGTCGAAGGTTGCCAGATCGACCGCGAGTGGGGTGATCCCGCCCGCGCCGGTGAGTTGGGTGAGGCACCCAGTGAGATTGTCGTCATGCGCCTGCACGAGTGGCGCAGCCGTGCTCGATAACGAGTCGCTGCCCCCAGTGATCACTGGTGCACTTACTGGTGAAGGTGGGACCTGTGAGGTTTCGGCTGGTGCCGCTTGGTCTGGCGCAGGTGCGGCTGGTGTGACGGCGTCTTTGCCGCGCGAATCGAGAAGGGTACGCACTTGCTGGTCGATGCCAATCAGGGTGTATGCGGTACCGCTAGAACTTGGTACCGACATGGCCTGCCCTGACGCGACGGCTGCAACGGTGCCGGCATCGTTAGTCGAGATCAACGAGCCGTGATTGAGGCCAAGAACGCCTCCCACGAGTATCACTGCGGCGGCAACTCCGGCGAGGGCGGTAAGCCCGCGAATGGATATCCGGCGGCGCCCATGCAGCGGTAGCACAGTGCCTGTGCCTGTGCCTGTGCCTGTGAAGTCGCCGGCACCAACCCCGGCACCAACCGCAACCCCAACCGCAACCCCAACCCCAACCCCAAGTGCTGTCCGGGCTGACCGCTCCTGGGCGAGCACTGCGTCAAGCCTTCTGGCGACATCGTCGGGAATGGCCGAATCGCCTAGACGCAGAGTAGTTAGGAGCGTGACGGCGAAGTCCGACTGCTCTGCGGTTGCCTCTGGACCGGAATCCTCGATCGGTGCCGCTGGCTCAAAGTCGTTCATGAGGGCACCTCCGGATCGGTATCGCGCGGTTGGGTCATGGGTGAGACGTTGCCGGGCAGGTCGGGGTTCCGCACGCCCGCGAGCGCCACTGCTAGGCGCGCCCGACCCCGTGAACAGCGGCTTTTCACCGTTCCATCGGGGATTCCTAGGATCTGCGCCGCCTCACTCACCGAGAGGCCCTCTACATCTACGAGGACGATCGCGGCTCGTTGATCAGTCGGTAGCGCTGCGAGCGCCTTCTCGATCTCCAATCGAAGTTCGAGCCGATCGATGTCATCGGTGGGGTCGGCGATTCCGCGGTGCCCGCCAGATCCCTCTTCGTCGAGTAGGGGTACCGACGGCCGCGCTCGGCGTCGCCGCATTCGGTCCAGGCAGGCGTTGACGACTATGCGATGCAGCCACGTGGTGACGGCGGAGTCACCACGGAACGACGATGCGTTGCGAAACGCGGAAATCATCGCGTCCTGAAGTGCGTCGGCCGCCTCTTCAGGATCAGACGTCGTGCGTAATGCGACAGCCCAGAGTCTGTCGCGATGCCGACGAACAAGTTCTGCGAACGCGTCTTGGTGCCCTTCGACGTGGGCGGAAAGCAGTGCCGCGTCGTCGACAGCGCCCAGATCCTGCGGGGGGATCTGCGCGCCGTTGTCGGGAGCGTCGTCAGCTGTCATGGCATGGCCAGACTAGGGCTCGAACCCGGCCGATGCGTAGCGCGTGACACGTTCTGTGCCCGCACCAGCCCACCTAGCCGAGTACTCGGACGTCCGCGACACCGCCTTGGAAACCAAAGCTGTCGGCTGGCGGCAGCAGGGTGAACCAGATGATCACATAGCGAGTGCTGACCGCCCTAGGTACACGCAGAAGAAGTTCGGTGCCTGCGTTCGTCGCCTCGGCCATGGAGGCAAACTTCGTCGGTGCCAAGGTGGGATCGTCGGTGGCCAGGAGCGAGAGGCTGGTGCCGTCTCCGACGAGCCGCAGCTGTACCGACCGAACGGGGCGGGTGGTGCCCAGGTCGATCAGCAAGCCGACCCCGGGCTTTCCGGACATGTTGGCCTTCTTGTACACGCTCGTGTGCCAGGCGGTGGTTGGGCTTGTGTCGGTTGCCGCGGGAGCTTGACCCTGGTTCTCCTTATGATCGGAGCCGTACGGGTCAAACCCACTGACGGTGATGATCGGAAATTCCTGCTCGGCCGCACCCGTAGGCGATCCGCTAGGTGCCGGAGAGCCGTTTGATGGCGTGGGTGAGGCACTGACGACTTCGCGAGGCGTGACTAGCGGACCGCTACCTAGCCCCAGTAACAGCGACACGCCGAGGCCGGCAAGCCCAACGCAAGCGCTACCAAAGACGAAGACGCTGCCCACGCGAAGCGCCGTTCTGCGCGGGCGTACTCGAGGTGCAACCGCTGCTGGGCGGGCAACCACACTCGACAAAGCCTCGACTAGATCGTCGGCCGTCTCGAAGGGGGCTGATCCCTTGGGGTCCGGCGTGGTCAGCAGCGCGCGGGCGGCTATGTGATCTAGGGATGCTGGTACGGCAGCCACCACGTGACTCGGCCACGGAATACGTCCTTCGACGAAAGGGACGCCAGGCAGTCCATCGACCTCGGTCGATTCGGGCCAGCGAGCGGTTAGTGCTGCGTACAGGATCGCGCCGACTCCGTGCACATCTGCCAGGACCGGGGTCGTTTCGATCAGGGGGCCGTAGAGCGCGGCGTCGACCCCGAGCCCTCTGATGCGCACTTCACCGGTATCGCTGATCATCACGACGTCAGGGCGTAGATGACCGTGCGTGGCGCCTTCCTCATGCGCGGCAACAAGGTAGCGGCTCACTTCCAGTGCGAGCGCCGCTGCCTCCATAGGGGGCAGCGGCTCGCCACCTCGTGCGGCGAGGTAGTCGCCGAAGGGCGTTGAGTCGAGCCACTCTGTGACTATGACGAGGTGAAAGGTCTCTGTGTCATCGACTACATCCAGGATCGGCACAGCGCGCCGGTCGAAAACCCGAGCCGCGTCGGCGCAGCGGGCGCGCACTTCTTGTACTCGGGGGTCGTCGAGTGGAATCAGTCGAACTCCGACTGGGCGCTTGAGCCGCTCATCGTAGGCTCGCCATACCGAACTACCTGCGCCTTCACCGATGCGGTCCACCAGCCGAAATCGCGACAGGACCAGCATGTCCGACGACGGCTTGGTTCGAGCCCGCGCTGTGGAGCGCGGTCGTCGGCCAGTCGAGTCAGTCACAAGTGTCAACGATACGTCGTGTTGGGCGTGTGAGTCGCTGTCTGCCCGGCGCCGGTACGTGCGGCTGAACGCGGATGAGCCAGATGACGTTGCTAGCCGACCGGATCGCTCGCGACTGCGTGTCCGTTCGCGTGCCGATAGGAATCGAGTGGGCTCAGGTATTGGGCAATCAATGTGGGCGCTATCCGGGTCAAAGTCAGCGCGACTGTGTTGTTCGCACCGGCTGTGAAACTCGTCGACGGCAGGTCGTCGCCGTGGGCTCGGGCGTACCCCAATGCTCGCTCATAGGCCGCTTCCGGCGAACCGGTGTCTCGGAGAGTGTCTCGGCCGATCTCAGCGGCGGCGACGGCTTGGTCGGTCGCGGCGATGTGGGTGGTGACTATGGAGATGGCATCGTGCCCGACCACTCCGACGATCAGTACGACGAGAGCAACCTTGGTGAGGCTGCTCAGGATGAACACACCTGAATCGTTTGCCACGTTCGTTGTTGTAGCGATGTTTATCGCGTTTGCCAGGTCTGTCGTGTTTGCCAGGTGTGTCGTGTTTGCCGGGTGTCGCGCATGGCGCGCTGCTCGCGCTGGGCGCTTAGTCCCTCGCACAGGTGCCCAGGCCGTGTCGGCGTCGGTGTCGGTGTCAGCGTCGGCGGCGGCGTTCATGGGGGGAGTTTCGGCAGGACGATTGGTGATCTTGAGGCAATCCGCAGCCAAGATCATGTGGGGCGATCGGGTCGGCCAGGCGCGCTGGTTTTGCTCCGTCGGTTTGCTCCGTCGGTTTGATCAGCTAGCGCTTGATCCGTCGCAGAAGGATGCTGATGACCTCGGTGACTTCGGTGATCCGCAGCAAACGGGCACTCAGAAGGTAGATGAGGGCCCCGATGATCCCGACCACGCTGATATCGATCAGTGCCCCGACCTTGGCTCCACCGGGTAGGTGATCCCGGATCAGATATTGCAACCCGGCCATGACTACAAGAGTTGCTAGACCGGCGACACTCATGCGAGCAAGGCTCCGCAGGGTCGACCCAGTGTTGAGGCCCCCGAGGGTGCGCGACAGAACGGTCCAGGCAACAACGAGCGTGATCCAGTACGAGATGACATATCCGATGGCCAACAGTGAGAGGTTGGCTGGGCCGGGCGAACGTGCAAAGAAATACTCGAAGAGGGGCACGGCAATCGCGAGGTTGAGGGCGTTGAGTATGACGGTTACCCAGAACGCTGTTCGTGTCTTTTCAAGTGCATACCAGCCGCGCAGGATCACGTAGTACAGCGTGAACGGCACTAGCCCAAGTGCGAAGACGGAAGCGAGGGTCCCGGTGATACGCGCGGACTCGGTCGAGGTTTGCCCGTAGTCAAACAGCAGCACACCAGCTTGGGTTCCCAACACCATGAGCGCTACCGCTGACGGAATGATCAGGGCTGAGGCTGATCGCATGCCCGACGCGATATCGAGCGACATCGCCCGAAAGTCACGCTCGTGGGCGGATCGGCTCATCCGGGGTAGCAGCGCGGCGACGATCGACACCGTGATCACCGAGTGCGGCAGGATGAACATCAGGTGCGCGTTCGTATACGAGGTAAGCCCAGCGGGGTTGAGGCCCTGCTGCTCAGACACTGCGTTGACGCCCGTGGCTAGTCGCACCACCACCGCGTATGCGATCTGGTTGACCAGGACAAGTCCGATCGTCCAAAAAGCGAGGTTTCCGGCGGCCCCTAAACCGGCCCCGCGAAAGCCGAAGGTCGGGCGGTAGGCGTAGTCGACTCGGCGCAGAACCACGACTAGGACGAGCGCTTGCGCGACCACGCCCAATGTCGTTCCTACACCGAGCAGGGTTACTTGACCCGGCTCCAGTGTGCCGTCGGCGCCAGCGGCGGGGCCAGCGACCGCGATGAACAAGACGAACGTGGCGATAGCGACGATGTTGTTGATTACTGGAGCGAACATTGGCGCACCGAATCGGCCGCGGGCGTTGAGTACTTGGGAAAGCATCGTGTACACGCCGTAGAAGAAAATTTGGGGCAGACAGAGTCGGGCAAACGCGGTGGCCAACTGCAGTTGTTCAGGGCTGTATCGCGGGCTTGCGTAAAGCCGCACGATAAACGGAGCGAAGATGACTGCGAGCACCGTGAGTAGTAGCAGTAACAGACCGACCAGGGTCAGCAGCCGGTGCGCATACCCGTCGCCGTTGTCGTGGTCATCTTTCATGTGTCGGACGAGTTGGGGAATGAAGACGGCGTTGAGGGCGCCACCAATCACCAGGATGTAGACCACGTTGGGCAAGGTGTTGCCCAGGTTGAACATGTCGGCAACGGTGCCCGCGCCCAGTGCGGCAGCAAGTGCCATCCCGCGGAACACGCCACCGAATCGCGAGAGAATGGTGCCCGCGCCCATCACCACGCTGGAGCGCAACACACTTGCCCGGGCGTTGGCGCCACCGGGTGCTGCCCCGCCGGCGACGGTGCCCGAAGCCGCTGCGTCACTTGCGATATCTCCGGCGAGTTCCTCCCCAAGTTCGTCGACCAGTTCGCGGGTCTGCTCCTCATGGGCTTGGGACGCAGCGCGGGCTTCAGCACCAGCACCAGCACCAGCACCAGCAGCACCAGCACCAGCAGCACCAGCTTCAGCACTGCCGGTGGCGTCGTCGTCAGGGTTCATGCTGGCCCTCCCTGCTCGGTGGCTGAGTTTGCGCGATTGCTGCGCCGACTGATCCAGTTGCGGACGAGCAGGATGGCCAGAACCGCGAATAGCGCAAGGACCACCCAGCCCGCAGCGTGAGCGTAGGCCGCAGATTTGACCTGCATGTCGACTGGCACGCCGAACGGCTGTCCATCAGGTGACAAGAGGCTGATCTGCACGCTGACTGGGCCGGTGCCAACCACGTGGGCAAGTACTTCCAGGGTTGTCTTCTGCCCCGGCGCGAGGGTGACCGCAGGGATATCGGCCGCGTTGAACCGCACCGAGGGAGTTCCGGTCAACCGGACGCCAACTCGAGCGGGGCGGTCGAGATCGTTGGCGATGGTGATGGGGATTACCCCTTGATCCCCCGGAAGCGTGACCGGCGCGCGAGACATGATGGTGACCTGTGCGATCTCGTCCGCTATCCCTGCGCGGGTGCGCATGAGTAACTCTCGACCGGTTGCCGGCGAAGCTCGCCACGCCGCTGACTCAGCTCGGGTGAGTGCGGACTCAAAATCCACACTCAGATGATCAGGTATGTCTGGCGCAACTGCCCGCAACGCGGCAAGTTGTGTACGCCCTTGGGCAACTGAGTTCAGGAAGTAGGGCGGTAACTCTGCCGCGATGTTGCGCGCGGAGTAGTCGCCACGAACACGGGTGATCTCACTTGGCGGCGCGGTCAGTAATTGGCCCAATGGCATGGGCACTGCCCACGGGGTTGAACTCAGAGCGTTGACGAGTGCGCCGGTTACCTCGTCAGATGTCCAGATCAACGCGGGCGCAACCACCAGGGTGCGCGTTGTGGAAGGGAGTTCGAGCGTGGTCATGGCAAGAAGGGCCAGGGCAGTCTGTTCGCGAACCACCGGGTCATCGTTGAGGGCGGCCGCGGTGTTGCCTGACTCGGCATGGTGTCCGACTAGCGCGGAGATCGCGGGATCGCTGACGACCCCGCGAATGACTGAGCCGCCAGCGGCAATGGCGACTGAGCCGCTGGGGGTGTAGTTGATCGATGGGGGTGGCCGCAGAAAACTTCCGGACAAGACCACCGCTGTCGTGCCAGACGCCTGCAATACGTTCAGGGTGCCGTCGTCGATTACTCCAGATGGCGGCCAGGCGAAGTTGCCGGTGACGTCGCGGCCGAGAATTTGCCGTGGCAACCCGGCGGCGGTTGTGGTGGCCCGGGCAATATCGAGATCGAGGTTAGCCCGGTGCAGCGCTACGACGTCTGGACCGCCGTACGCAGTTGCGAACATCGGTGCCTGCGCGGTCAGCGCGGTGAGGCGAGCGAGCCATGCGGCGGCGTCCGCCCCCCCGGTGCCTGGAGTTGTGTGTTTGCCGACACCTTGAACTCGATAGCCGTCGATCATGTCGGTCAGTGACTCGAGCAGTGCTGGATCCACGACCCAACTCACCGAACTTGGGTGTTCGCTTGCGGCATCGAGCAGGCCGCTGAGCCGGCCCCCCCGCCGCACCTCGTCCGCGAGGTGATCGTCGAGAAAGAGGTTCTCACTGGTTCGTGCGGGCGCGCTCGACAGTGGGTAGAGCCAGACCACCGAAGTGGGCGCAACTTCCGCTGGGTTGGGAAACCAAGGCAGGAGCGTGCGTGTGAAGCCGAGTTGCCTAGCCGAAAGCCCGTCCCCTGTGATGTCGCCGACTGCTTCGACGCCGAGGACTACCACTTCGGAGTTGGCTGGAAGGTGCAAGTCGGCGATCGGGGTACTCACGGTGAAGGACACTCGTTGACCCGGAGCAAGCTCGGCGGCAAGCAAGGTTTCGGTACCTGCGACGTTGACTCCGGTTCGCCCAGCAGTGCCAGCCAGGATCAGGGGA
>CAIXFH010000021.1 GCA_903918645.1 uncultured Actinomycetes bacterium
CTGTCGCAGTTCAGCGACGACCACCGTCTGGCTGGCGTAGTGATCATCTCGCAAGGTCCGTCGGATCTGATTCAGGACGGCTGGCCGTTCGGTATCGCTGACATCCCAACCTTGCATGAGTACGTGCGGTTGATGCAGGCCGACACCGATGGGTTCCTCGCTGGCTTCGTCCCGACGATGTTCAAGGACGAGATCTCGCCGGCTCAGCACGGCGCATTCATGGATGCGATCTCGACGGTTGGAGCCAACACCGGATCGTTGATCCTGCTCGATCAGACTCTGCGCGATTACCGCGACCTGATTCCCACATTTGACGTACCGCACCTTCTCGCCTGGGGCAGCGACGAGAAGGTGATTCAGGTTGGTTCCTCGGACTGGCTGCTCGATCAACTGCCCAATGCGCGCCGGGTGATGTTCGAGGAATCAGGGCACTGCCCGATGTGGGAAGAGGCTGAGCTGTTCAACGAGGTCGTGGCCGAGTGGAGCGCAGCGCTCTGATTCGTTGCCAGATCAGATCTACTCCGGAGGTGGGGTAGCTGCGACGGATCGTTCGCGCACGAGCAGCACGCCGAGTGAACTGACGGTGAGCCCGATGAGCGCAAGGGCGGGCAGTTCTTCACCGAAGAGCAGGTATCCCATCAGCAGGGTGACTGGTGGCACTAGGAAGTACAGGCTGGAAAAACTCGCTGCCGTACCTCGCCGCAGAAGCCAGAACATGAGCAGCACCGCGCCGATCGAGAGGGCTGCGATCATCCAGAAGAGCACTGCAATGAGTTGTGGTTCCCAGTCGATGTGGCTGTCCTCGAACAGCAGGGCGGCAATCACCAGGACCACGGTTGCCGCTGCGTACTGAATGGCGGTGCCCGGGAGCATCGGGATGCCAGCGCCGTAGCGCTTTTGCAACAGAGTTGCAGACGTCGTTGAGAGCAGTGACACCACTGAGGCAGCCACCGCCGCGATCGAGTACGAGCCCGAGGTGCCGTGGGTGGCGAGGCCGGGTGCCAACACGAGCACCACGCCACCAAAGCCGAGCGCGATCCCCATCCACTGTCGGCGAGTGAGGACTTCGCCAAGCAGCGGGCCAGAAAGCGTGGCAACCAGCACCGGTTGCAACGACACGATGAGCGCCGCAACGCTGACGGGGAGCCCTAGGTGCACAGCGACGAACGTGCCTCCCAGATAGGACGCGTGCAGCAGGATCCCGATGACGCTTGAACGTTGATACGACCGTATGTCGCGGGGCCAGGACGATCGAAAGAGCAGCGCCAACAAGGCAAGTGCGGCGGATGCCAGCGCGAGGCGCAGGGCCAAGAGCGTGAACGGTGACGCGTACTCGGTGCCGTACTTGGCTCCGACAAATCCAGTACTCCACACGAGCACAAAGGCCAGCGGCGCGAGTCGATCGAGCCAGCCGCTTTTCATAATGGCGACGCTACGGCAAGCCAGTTGGGACGAGGCTGCCAACGCCCGAACGGGAATGACGTTGCACCTGGCGGATGACGACTTTGTGACGACCTGCCCGAAATCCTTGACAGAGCTACAGCGTGCTGACACGTTGACGTTTCGCGATAGCGAACCCAGTTCGCATATACGAACAGGATGTGCATGGCCGCCACAAACAACAGCGTGGATCGGGCTCTTAGCCTGCTCCAGTTCATCGCGCGTGCGCGCCGTCCGGTCCGCTTCATCGACCTCGTCACTGCTACCTCAATTCCGAAGGCGACCCTCCATTCGCTGTTGGGCAGCCTTGAAGATGCCCAGTTCCTGCATCGAACCAGTGAGGGGTATCAGATCGGGATCGCGGCCTTTGAGGTTGGCACCTCGATGTCGGTACCCGCGTCGTTGCGCGCCGCAGTAGCTCCCGCGCTCGATCGTCTCGCCTTGAGTACGAGCGAGGCCTGCCACCTTGGAATGCTCGTCGGGTCTGATGTCGTCTATCTCGACCGACGTGACACCGGGGAAGGTCTGCGCTTCGCGTCGCGGATAGGCCAACGATTGCCAGCGCACGCGACCGGGTTGGGGAAGGCCATGCTGGCTCGACTTGATGACGACGAAATTTCTCGTTTGTGCCCCGAACTACTTCCGCGGGTCACTCCGCGCACGGTGGGTACTCGTGCGCAGTTGCTCGAGGTGATCCACGAAGTAAGAGAGCGTGGGTACGCGGTCGAAAGCGAGGAGTCGACCCCAGGTGTGTGCTGTATCGGGATGGCGATCGATGGTCCCGAAGGGCCGCTTGGGCTCAGCATCACCGTCCCAGTTCAGCGCGCGTCGGTCGACGACGTGCACCGGTTCGCACCTGACCTCGCTGAGGCCCTGGACCGGATTGGGCAGGTCGCTTCAGCCCAACACTGGTTTGACGCGGCGCAGGGTTACCGCGCGAAGCCTGGCGCGGTCGAGTCGGTGGTGAACTCGTGAGCGGGTCTGCTATCGACGTTGCAAGGTCCGCGATGGATGCCCTTGTCTACGAGGCGCCACAAGTAATGACCATGCGCAGGTTGCCCGTGCCCGAATGCGGCCCCACCGACGTTCTCGTGCGAGTCGCCTATTCGGGAATCTGCGGCTCAGAACTCAGCGGCTTCATGGGCCAGAGCAGTATCCGCACACCTCCCCTCGTCTTCGGCCACGAAGTGTCCGGATACGTTGCAGCAGTAGGAATCGAAGTCGACCCTGTCGGCGCCTGTGCGATCGGCACACCTGTCACGGTGAACCCGCTCGTCTCCTGTGGCGTATGTCGGTACTGCGTGATCGGCCGTCAACAGTTGTGCCCCAAGCGATTGTTGCTCGGTGCCAGTCTCCCTGGCTGCAACGCTGAATACGTCGTCGTCCCGGCAAGGGCAGTCCTCGCGATCCCTGATGGCCTCACGATCTCCGCTGCCTCCATGGTCGAGCCGGCTGCGTTCGCGCTCAACGCAGTGGCACGCGGCAACACCACCCCTGCGTCGAGTGCTCTCGTGATCGGTGCGGGTGCGATCGGTCTGTTCCTCCTGCAGGTGCTAGCCGAATTCGGTGTGCGCACCCGCTACGTGGCCGAACGCAATCCAGCTCGCCTCGCGATGGCGGTGGCGCTTGGTTGCATCCCGGTCGAGTCAGATGCCACGGGCGTTGCGTCCGCAGTTCGTCGTAACACCGGCGGCGAGGGCGTTGATGTTGTCTTCGATGCGGTTGGCTCAGCGGCGACCCGTCGTGACTCGCTTGCCAGCGTGATGGTCGGCGGCACTGTGGTTCTCGTCGGTCTACATTCGGACGCGACCGAGTTGCCGCTCAATACGGTGGTGCGTTCGGAGATCACGATCACGGGCGCTTTTGCATACTCTGTCAACGACTTTCGCATGGGCCTGGACTGGCTCGCAGCAGGCCGCATCGGCCTGCGAGAGGGTGTGGTCGTCGCTGCTCTTGCTGACGGCCCGGGTTGGTATCAGCGGCTAGTCGACGGTGACCCTGCGTCCAAGGTGCTGCTCCAACCCTCCGAAGGCGGTGGTGCTGGGTGAAGCCAACCGTCACGCATGACTGGTCGTATCGGGGTTTGCAGGCACTGATTCTCGACAACGGTCTGGTTCGGGTTGTCGTCCTGCCTGAGCTTGGCGGCAAGATTTGGGAGCTGCACGATCTGGTCAATGCTCGCCAGCATCTGTGGCAGCACCCGCGACTCCCCGCGTCGCGAGTGCCCTTCGGAAGTACGTTCGACGACGTCTTCCACGGCGGCTGGGACGACTTGTTCCCCAACGACGTCCCTGAGAATCTTGCAGGCGAGTTGTATCCCGATCACGGTGAACTGTGGGCGCTCGCTTGGGACTGGACCGCGTCGGGTTCAGCGGACGAGGTCTGGATCGACCTCACCGTGTCGACTCCCATTTCCGCCTGCACGATGGTCAAGCGGCTCACCCTGCGCGCGGGAGAACGTGCGCTGCGCATAACGCAAACTCTTAGTAACGAGAGCAGTCGCGACCTGCCCTACAAGTGGACTCAGCATCTTGCGCTCTCTGTCGACGAGCCCGCGCGCATCGATTTGCCTGCGCTATCGGTGTACGTCGAGGACTTCGGTAATCCGCGTGCTGGTGAGCCCGGTCAGACCTACACATGGCCAATCTTGGTCGATGCTGATGGCACCGAGCACGACATGCGCAGGACACTCCCGCAATCAAGTGAGCGCGCTGAATTCCAATACGCCACAGCGCTTTCCGACGGCTGGTGCGCCCTGACACACCCGGATGGCACTGGTATCGCCCTCTCTTTTGATCCTGACGTTTTCCCATCGTGTTGGATGTTCGCGTCCTACGGCGGCTGGCGAGATTTGCAGGTGGCGATCCTTGAGCCGTGCACGGGGTACCCGGTGTCAGTCAATGACGGTGTAGCTGCAGGAACCCACCGGGTACTCGCGTCCGGACAGCAGATCGAAACCACCATGACTGCAGTGCTTTTCGACGGCCTCACTGAGGTCACTGGCGTTTCCCGTGATGGCCTCGTGAGTGGAGTGAGCCGATGAAAATCGAAAGCGTCGACATGTTCTACCTGGCGATGCCAGAGGTTCTCGACATCGGTGATGGCAGTCAGGACATGGTCCTGGTGCGGGTTCGCGCTGGCGACTGGACCGGCTGGGGTGAGTGCGAAGCCTCACCCCTGCCAACAATCGCGAGCCTGGTGACGCCGATGTCGCACAGCGCCTGTCATCCGGTGCTCGATTCAGTGCTGGGTCAGCGCCTCGACAGTGTGGCTGACATCACGCGCATTGCCGACGAAGTGCGCGCTCGTAGCCTTGATCTACTTCAGACCGATCACGCGCTCTCCGGTATCGAGATCGCTTTGTGGGATCTCCTCGGCAAGTCTGTCGAGCAGCCGGTCTACGAGTTGCTTGGTACCTGGGGCACGGCTGCACCTGTGGGAAAAACACCTTACGCATCAGCCCTTTTCGGTGATACGCCCCAGGAAACTCTCGAGAAGGCGCGCTCGGCTGTGAGCCGAGGCTTTCATGCCGTGAAGTTTGGATGGGGTCCCTACGGATTGACCACAGTCGAAGCCGACGCCGATCAAGTTCGCGCCGCAAGAGAAGGCCTCGGTGCTGATGGCATCTTGCTCGTGGACGCCGGAACTGTGTGGGGTGACAATGTCGGGCTCGGTGTCTCTCGCCTGCCCGCATTGCTGGATGCGCGCGCGCTCTGGCTTGAAGAGCCCTTCGTGTCAGGTGCGTTGCGGTCTTATGCCGATCTTGCGACGCAGTCGGGAAGTGTGCGGCTCGCCGGTGGTGAGGGCGCACACACTCGCTACATGGCCGAGCACATGATCGATCACGGCGGAGTCGGCTTCATTCAGATTGATACTGGCCGCGTCGGTGGGATCTCAACGGCGCACGAGGTGTGGAAGTACGCACACGATCGAGGCGTGCAATTCGTCAATCACACCTTCACTTCGCACCTGGCACTGAGTGCCTCTCTCCAGCCCTACGCGGGCGCTGCTGACGACTGGATATGTGAGTACCCAGTGGAACTGAAGGCACTTGCTCGTGAACTGACCAGCACCCATATCGACGTCGATGCCGATGGCACCATCCGACCTCCGGCGAAGCCCGGCCTAGGTATGGAGCTTGATCTCGTCGCCGCCTCGAAATACCTGATCGACGTCGACATCACCGTCGGTGGACGCACCATCTATCGCACTCCCGAGCTCACCTCTTAGGAGTGGGTTCTTGACGATCTGCAAGCTGTCTGTGAGCAAGTCAGTAAGCCAGCGCAAGTTCTTTATCCTCGAAAACCGATGAAGGAGAACGTCATGAGAAGGACTATCCGAGCGACCGCCTTGCTTGGCGTCGCAGCCCTCGCTCTCGCTGCCTGTTCCTCAGGTTCGGGAACCGACACGGCGAGTAGCGCGACGGTGACCGCATCTGCCAGCCCAACTTCTACTGAGCCTGTCACGCTCACGATGTCTTGGTGGGGCGATCAGGAGGCGCCGGGCGCACAGAAGTGGTTGACGGCTGCGATCGCGGCGTACCAAGCATCGCACCCCAACATCACCATCAAGGAGACCCTGCAGACCACAGATGGCCTGATCCCTAACTTCGAGGCTGCAGCAGCTGCGAAGACTCCACTGGACATTCAGTACTTCTGGGGTGGCATCTACGCCCAGCAGCCCGGTTGGAACGGCAACATCACGCCGATCTCAGATCTGCTACCCGCAGACGAGATCGCGCACTACACCAATGCGCAGATGGAGGACTCCTACCAGGGCAAGGTGTGGGTCGCCCCCTGGTACGTCAACCCATCCTTCCCCGTCCTGGTCAACAAGGACCTGCTGGCAAAGAACGGCTTGACCGTTCCCGCCAACTGGGCCGACTTCCTCAAGACCTGTGACACCTTGTCCGCCAAGGGAATCACCACGATTGCTGGTGGAGTCAAGGACGGTTGGTTCGGCGGCTGGCTCTATTCAATTCTTGGCGCGCAGTCAGTCAGCAGTCAGAAGCAGGTGCTTGACGCCGTAGTGGGCAACGCGAAGTTCACCGACCCCGCGCTGGCTGATTGGTGTACTCGTCTGCAGGAGTCGCAGCAGCACA
>CAIXFH010000022.1 GCA_903918645.1 uncultured Actinomycetes bacterium
CAACCGCGATAACCCCAACCGCGACAGCCAGTCGCAGGGGCAGCCCTCGTCGAGCGGATTCGACGAGGATGGCCGTAGTCGGCGTCGTCGCCGTGGTCGTGATCGGTTCGAGCGAGACGCTCGCCCCGGCCAGCGCGATCGCCGACCACGCGGCATGGAGCAAGATGTTGAGGTAAGTGACGATGATGTTCTAGTGCCCGTCGCTGGCATCTTGGACATCCTCGACAGTTACGCCTTCGTTCGTACCAGCGGATACCTGCCCGGGCCAAACGACGTTTACGTCGCGCTGGCAATGGTCAAGCGTTTCGGCTTGCGCAAGGGCGACGTGGTAACCGGTGCGGTTCGTCAACCTCGTGATGGCGAGAAGGCACAGAAGTTCAACCCGGTTGTACGCATCGACTCGATCAATGGCGCCGACCCTGACGAGTCTCGCGACCGCGTCGAGTTCAACAAGCTCACCCCGCTTTACCCGCAGGAGCGGTTGCGGCTTGAGACCGATCAGGGCAATCTCGTTACGCGTGTAATCGATCTCGTGGCGCCGATTGGCAAGGGCCAGCGTGGGCTGATCGTGTCGCCTCCCAAGGCCGGTAAGACCATGGTGTTGCAGGCGATTGCAAATGCGATCACACGTAACAACCCTGAGGTTCACCTCATGGTCGTGCTTGTCGATGAGCGTCCTGAAGAGGTCACCGACATGCAGCGCTCGGTCAAGGGTGAGGTCATCGCATCGACCTTCGACCGTCCTGCGGAAGACCACACCACTGTCGCCGAACTCGCGATCGAGCGGGCGAAGCGCCTAGTCGAACTCGGGCACGACGTCGTCGTTTTGCTCGACTCGATGACCCGGCTCGGGCGTGCGTACAACTTGGCCGCCCCGGCCAGCGGTCGCATCCTTTCCGGTGGTGTCGACTCCGCTGCGTTGTATCCGCCAAAGCGCTTCTTCGGCGCGGCTCGCAACATTGAGAACGGTGGCTCGCTCACGATCTTGGCTACGGCCTTGGTCGAGACTGGTTCGCGTATGGATGAGGTCATCTTCGAGGAGTTCAAGGGCACCGGAAACATGGAGCTCAAGCTCGATCGCAAGCTAGCCGACAAACGGATCTTCCCAGCTGTCGACGTCGACTCGTCGGGTACGCGTAAGGAAGAGATATTGATGGCCCCAGACGAACTCAAGACTGTCTGGAAACTGCGCCGTGTTCTGCACGCACTCGATCAACAGCAGGCGATCGAACTACTTCTTGGCAAGCTTCGCGACACCAAGAGCAATCTGGAGTTCCTCATGCAGGTGCAAAAGACAACCCCGATGGCCGTTGGCTCATCGGGCGGAGACGACGACTAAAACTCGCTCTTTGCGTTCGGTGGGGCGCTACGGCTGCCTCTAACGCAGTCGGGGGCACCTTCATGAGGACGGTTTGGTATGGGGGTGCGCCAGATGGCACACTTGGTCCACTGCAAGGGTCCACTGCAAGGGTCCGTTCGTAAGGGTCCACTGCAAGGGTCCACTGCAAGGGTCCACTGCAAGGGTCCACTGCAAGGGTCCACTGCAAGGGTCCGTTCGTAAGGGTTCGGTCGTAAGGGTTTGTTGTTGTAAGTAAGACTTGGGCTTTATGGTCTGGGTCCACGGTCCGGTTCACGTGCAGTTGAGCACGACCCGGCGCCACGATGCCAAGGAGTAGTAATGAAGGCCGATATTCACCCGAACTACGTGGAGACCACGGTTACCTGTGCGTGTGGCAGCACGTTCACCACGCACAGCACCAAGCCCTCCGGGCAGATCTACGCCGAGGTCTGCAACCAGTGCCACCCGTTCTACACGGGCAAGCAGAAGATTCTTGACACTGGCGGACGCGTCGCCAAGTGGGAGAAGCGCTTCGGCACCAAGAAGGCCGACGCTTAACTACCGTCCCGAGGGCGTCGCTAGGTCTTGGAGGCGATGTAGCCGGCTCACCAGCCGCTCATCTTCACCCCCCAAGTTCCAGCGGCGCCCTCGGCTTCTTTCTCATGAAGGTGCCCCAGACTGCGCTAGAAGCAGTTTGGGCGCCCCATTGATCTGGGCTTGACGCCCTTCGAGCGGCAGCCGATCGGTAGGTACTACCGCAAGCCCCCCGATGACCGATGAAAGCCCCGCGCGATGAGCGAGCAGGAGAAGCCGGTGTTCGAGTCCGTCGATGCACTCGTCGCTGAGTACGTCGACCTCGAGCATCAACTTGCTGATTCTGCGGTCCACGCCGACCAGAAGGTGGCGCGCCGGCTGGGTCGGCGCTACTCCGAGCTCCGTCCGGTGATTGCGACTTACCGTGCCTGGCTGGCCACCGGCGAGGACATCGATGCCGCGCGCGAACTCGCTGCGGAGGACCATTCCTTCCGTGCTGAGGTCGAGGCTTTGGAGACTCAACGGACCGAGTTGGCCGATAAGTTGGCTGTGCTGCTTGTGCCTCGTGACGAGCTCGACGACTCCGACGTCATCGTCGAGGTGAAGGCCGGCGAAGGCGGCGACGAATCGGCGCTGTTCGCAGGCGACTTGCTGCGCATGTATCTGCGTTACGCCGAACGTCGTGGCTGGAAGACCGAGATCCTCGAGTCCGAAGTATCCGACCTGGGCGGGTACAAGGACGTGACGGTCGCGGTCAAGGCCAAGGGGACGGTCGAACCTGGCGAGGCGCCATACGCCAAGCTCAAGTACGAAGGCGGTGTGCACCGCGTGCAGCGGGTGCCCGCGACCGAGTCGCAGGGACGAATCCACACAAGCGCCGCTGGTGTGCTGGTCTTCCCCGAGACCGAGGACGTTCAGGTCGAAATCGACTCCAATGATCTACGCATCGACGTATTTCGCTCTAGCGGCCCCGGCGGCCAGAGCGTCAACACGACCGACTCGGCGGTGCGCATCACTCATCTGCCCACTGGCGTCGTAGTCAGTTGCCAGAACGAGAAGAGCCAACTTCAGAACAAGGAGTCGGCCATGCGCATCTTGCGCGCGAGGCTGGTAGCACTTGCTGAGGACGCGGCTGCCAAGGAAGCATCGGCGGCCAGACGATCTCAGGTGCGCACCGTCGACCGGAGCGAACGAATCCGTACGTACAACTTCGCGGAGAACCGCATCAGCGACCACCGGGTGGGCTTCAAGGCCTACAACCTCGACGCGGTACTAGACGGCGAACTTGACCCGATCATCCAGGCGTGTGTCGACGCCGACATCGCCGCGCGGATGGCCGCGATAGGTGACCCGCGCTGATATGGCTGGCTACACCGCACCCACCCGTTCGATCCGCGATTCGTTAGTCGACGCTGAACGACGACTAGCCAATGCCAACGTGCCCACCCCTCGAGTCGACGCCGAGTTGCTCCTCGCATTCGTCATGGATCGGCCACGTGGCCGCTTGTTCATGTCCGACCCAATCGCTGACGACGACCGAATCCGCTTTGAGTCCCTTGTCGCGCGTCGTGCATCTCGAATTCCCCTGCAGCATCTGATCGGTGAGGCACCGTTTCGCCACCTCGTGCTGGCAGTTGGCCCGGGAGTGTTCGTCCCACGCCCCGAGACCGAGACCGTGGCCGAGTACGCGATTCGGGCCCTCAAGGATCTCGCCGGTGCCGACGAGCGCGTGGTGATCGACCTGTGCACCGGATCGGGCGCGATCGCGATCGCCATCGCGACAGAGGTTCCAGACACGAATGTGTACGCGGTCGAGGTCGACGAGGTTGCCACTTCGTGGGCAGCGCGCAACGTGGCCACCTATGCCGATCGGATCAGCGCAGCCCGCTCAGTGCTGACGCTGCATCAAGCCGACGCGACCACGGTGCACGACGGTGTGCTCGCCCATCTGCGCGGCTGCGTCGATCTCATCGTGACCAACCCGCCGTACATCCCAGACAAAGCCGTACCGCGTGATCCTGAAGTGCGCGAGCATGATCCGGCCTTGGCGCTGTTCGGTGGTCCTGACGGGCTCGACATCGTCCGCGCAATCGCGGTCAGTGCCACTGCGCTTCTGCGATCGGGTGGGTTGCTTGTAGTGGAGCACAGCGATGAGCAGGGCGAAGGCGCTGGCGCGTCCGGCGTTCCGTACGTGCTCCGTGAGGCTGGTTTCCTAGACGTGAAGGATCACAAAGACCTCTCCGGACGCGACCGCATCACGACGGCACGTCGGGTCTAATAGCGAGTCACAGCAGCACTCCTCGAGCGAGGTGGGAGAGGATCGTCCCGTGAGTCTTACGTTCTTCATGGATAACCCAGTCGACCGCATCCGCGGTATTTCAGCAGCTGCTACGTCGGTACGTCGAGGTGATCTCGTCGTCATCCCCACCGACACTGTCTATGGCATCGGCTGTGATGCCTTCTCCCCGAAGGCAGTTGCGGCGCTGCTCGCGGCCAAAGGTCGCGGACGCGATATGCCGGTGCCGGTATTGGTGGGTTCCCCCAAGACCATCGACGGCCTCGCATACGACCTGAGTTGGCAAGCGCGCGAGCTGATCGAGGGCTTCTGGCCCGGTGCCCTGACTGTGGTTGTGAAGGCACAGAAGACGCTCGCCTGGGATCTGGGCGACGCCAGCGGCACTGTGGCGTTGCGCATGCCCTTGCACCCCGTTGCGATTGAGTTGCTCCGCGAGACTGGGCCGATGGCTGTGAGCAGCGCTAACCGTTCTGGGTCTCCGGCAGCGACTACGGCTGCGGAAGCCCTTGAGCAACTAGGGGAGTCGGTCTCGATCTATCTCGAGAGCGGTGTATCTGGCGATCAGGTGCCGAGCACGATCGTTGATCTCACCGGTGAAGTCCCGAAGCTGTTGCGCGCAGGCGCGATCGATCTTGAGACGTTGCGCACTGTGTGCCCCGAACTTGCCGCCGACTAGGCTGCAGCAATGACGATCTCATCGCCGTCCTGGGGCCCGGATTTCACCGCCCTCCAGGCTGTTGACCCTGACATCGCGCGCATCTTGCTGGCCGAGCGTGATCGCCTCAACTCAGGACTGCAACTCATCGCGAGTGAAAACTTCACTTCGCCCGCTGTGCTTGCCGCACTTGGCTCGACTCTGTCGAACAAGTACGCCGAGGGATACCCAGGCAAGCGCTACTACGGTGGCTGCGATGTCGTTGACGAGGCCGAAACTCTTGGCATTGAGCGGGCCAAGGCGCTGTTCGGCGCAGACCACGCCAACCTGCAGCCGCATAGCGGTGCGAGCGCCAACCTCGCGGCCTACGGCGCATTCACCAAGCCCGGTGACACCGTCCTTGCGATGAGCCTGCCGCACGGCGGACACCTCACACACGGTGCCTCGGTGTCATTCAGCGGCAAGTGGTTCAACGTCGTGCACTACGGGGTCAGCCAGCAGACCGAAGACATCGACTACGACCAGATGCGTGATCTCGCGCGCGAGCACCGACCCAAGATGATCATCTGTGGTGGCTCTGCCATTCCTCGCCTGATCGACTTCGCGGCTTTCCGCGCGGTGGCCGATGAGGTTGGCGCGATCTTGATGGTCGATGCCGCACACTTCATCGGGCTCGTCGCTGGCAAGGCGATTCCGAGCCCGGTGCCCTTCGCCGATGTTGTGACGTTCACCACCCACAAGGTGTTGCGCGGCCCGCGCGGAGGCATGCTCGTGTGCAAGGCCGAGCATGCCGCTGCACTCGACAAGGCGGTCTTCCCGATGATGCAGGGTGGCCCCTTGATGCACGCTGTTGCGGCAAAAGCCGTTGCCCTCAAGGAATGTGCGACCCCCGAGTACCAGGCTTACGCCCGTCAGGTGATCTCGAACTCGCAGACTCTCACCGCCGGTCTGGCCGCAGAAGGTATGCGCCCCGTCTCTGGTGGTACCGACACTCACCTCGCGCTTCTCGATCTTCAGGGCATCGGCGTGACCGGCGCTGAAGCTGAAGCTCGTACTGGCGCAGCTCGTATCGTGTTGAACAAGAATTCGATCCCTTACGACCCGCAGCCGCCGAGCATTGCCTCTGGTATTCGCGTTGGCACGCCGGCTGTCACCACGCAAGGAATGAACGAGGCCGATATGGAGATCATCGCTTCGCTCATCGCAAGAGCGGTAAAGGATTCCAGCGGTGCTCAAACGGCGGATATTGCCGCCGAGGTCTCTGCGCTAGTTGCCAACAAGCCGGCCTACGCTTCTTAGGACGTCGATCGCGTGCGCGAATACCTGCTGTGCTTGGTCGTCGCTGCGGCGGTGACCTATCTCGTGACTCCGTTAGCGCGCGCGCTTGCGCTGCGTTGGGGCGCGATGGCACAGGTTCGTGACCGTGACGTGCACGATGAGCCCACGGCTCGTCTGGGCGGGTTGGCAATGTTTGCGGGGCTACTTGCGGCACTGCTCCTCGCGAGCGAACTTCCACTGATGAGCTCGGTCTTCACCAACTCCACTGAGCCGGTCGCTTTGCTGTCGGGTGCCACGATCTTGGTCGCACTTGGCGTGATCGACGACAAGTGGGGGATGGATGCCCCGACGAAGTTTGCTGGGCAAGCCTTTGCTGGCGCGGTGATGGCGCTACAGGGCATCGCGATCGTCTGGCTGCCGATCGGTGGCACGCTGGTCCTCGACCCGCTGACGTCGGTGCTGCTGACCGTTCTGGTCGTGGTTGTGGCCGTGAATGCGATCAACTTCGTCGACGGCCTCGACGGTCTTGCTGCTGGCATCGTGGGTATCGGCGCACTTGCGTTCTTCACATACTCGTATCTGCTCTCTTTCGAGTACGGCTTCACCAGAGCCACGTTGGCGGCCCTCGTCTCGGCGATCCTGGCCGGCATGTGTGCTGGATTCCTGCCGCATAACCTCAACCCCGCACGGGTTTTCATGGGGGACACGGGTTCCATGCTGATCGGCTTGCTGCTGGCGAGTTCGGTTATCACGCTGGTGGGTCAACTCGATCCGAATCTGGTTCCAGGACCGACCTTCGTCCCCGCGTTGCTGCCGCTGCTCTTGCCTGCGGCCGTGATGGCCATGCCACTACTAGATCTGCTCCTGGCAGTGATCCGACGCACTCGAGCCGGGCGTAGTCCTTTCGCCCCCGACAAGCAACACCTGCACCACAGACTTCTCGAGATGGGGCACAGCCAGCGTCGCGCTGTCCTGCTCATGTACGGCTGGACAGGATTGCTGGCCTTCACTGCAGTCAGCCTCGCGTTCATTCCCGCGGGCGTGGCTTTCCTATGGTTCGTGTGCGGCGTGTTGGCCCTGTTCATCGCCGTGCGGTGGCCACGTATGCGAACGCATTCGCAGGTGCCGTAGCTCGTTCCGGCTCCGGCCCCGGCCTCGGCGCTGGCTTCGGTTTAGTTCCGGCTTCGGGTTTCATTTCGGCCTGCCCGAATCGGTAGATGCTGCTTTGCTGTGTAAGATGACGAATCGTTTGGGCCACTAATTTCCCAGTCAGGTTGCTTCCTATGTCTTCGCAGCCAGAGGACGAACCAAAGCCCGCAACTTCGCAGGATCCGACAGACTTACCGTCGGTCTGGGCGTTCGTGGGAATGGGTACGACGATCGCCGGTTGTGTTGCGGTCGGGGTGGTGGTTGGTTTGTATGTCGATGGTCTCGCGCGCTCGGCCCCCTGGGGTTTAGTTGTGGGATTCCTACTTGGTTCGGCCGCGGCTTCCGCCTCGG